>JBEKEO010000325.1:0-4968 GCA_050013795.1 Bacteroidales bacterium | reverse complement strand
ACGGTTGAAGCTACAGCCACAGTTAAGACTAAAGCGCAGACTGGAGTAGAAATGGAAGCGTTAACCGCTGTTTCCGTGGCTCTGTTGACTGTTTGGGACATGACAAAGCAGTATGAAAAAGATGCGGCTGGACAGTATCCTTCCACGGCTATTGAGAATATTCATGTTGTGCGCAAGTTTAAGCAGGTGTAGCTTCGTTATGAGTGAAAGCTCTAAGGCGCATAAGGCTAAGGCGCCTAAAACGTTGAGTTTCGGCATTTACATCTGTAGCACTTCACGGTACAAGCTAATGCAGCAAGGTGAAGCGGCAATTAGTGATGTTTCAGGCGACACATTGATTGAGTTGCTGAAAAACGCTGGACACAATGTCCTGTTCAAAAAAATAGTTGCAGATGATAAAGCGATGATTTCTGACGCTGTTAAGCAGGCTCTAAACATGCTTGATTTGGATGTTGCCATCTTTTCTGGAGGCACAGGAATTACGCCTACGGATGTTACGATTGAAACGGTTTCGCCTTTCTTCGAGAAGACACTGCCGGGTTTCGGTGAGTTTTTTAGGCGTTTAAGTTTTGACCGGGTTGGCTCTGCCGCGGTTTTGTCGCGTGCCGTGGCTGGAGTAGCTAAGGGCAAAGCATTGTTTTGTATCCCAGGTTCCCCTGATGCTGTGCGAGTTGCGGTAGAAATGCTTATTTTGCCCGAGGCGCCTCACATCGTTAAGCACGCGCGGGAATAACGAATGAGTTTAACGGACAATTGTGGCAGACCCCTGCTTAATCTGAGGATATCGATTACCCAGCGGTGCAACAATCGCTGCGTATACTGCCACAGGGAAGGCGAAGTGCAACGTGCTAACCGTTCCGCCGAGAAAATGACGGTTGAAGAAATCGTGCGCATAGCCAAAATCGCCGTCGGCTTAGGCATTTCACGGGTAAAATTGACAGGCGGGGAACCGCTCATGCGCAAAGACCTTCCTGAAATCGTTTCGGGCATAGCCGCGGTGCCTGGCTTGAGGGATTTGTCGTTAACAACTAACGGTCTCCTGCTTGCAGACATGGCTAAGGAGTTGCGTGAGTGCGGTTTGAAGCGTGTGAACATTAGTTTGCCCTCATTAAATGCGGAAACGTATCGCAAGTTAGCAGGCGGAAAACTTGAAGACGCACTGGCAGGAGTCAAAGCAGCCGTTGAAGCGGGTTTCTGCCCAGTTAAGCTAAACATGGTTCTTTTAAAAGGCATAAACGTAGGGGACGTTTCAGACATGATAGAGTACGCGCGGCAAACTGGCACCGTACTGCAACTCATAGAGCTTGACCCCATAAACGTCAGCAAAACCTACTACTCGACGCATCACCGAAGCTTAGATGAGCAGGAAGAAATGTTGCGAGAGAAGGCTGTAACGATTGAGAAGAGACAGTTCATGCATAACCGCTTAATTTACCACTTACCCAACGTAACGGTCGAAGTGGTGCATCCAATTGAGAACAGCGATTTCTGTATACATTGCACGCGAATGCGCGTCACAAGCGACGGCAAACTCAAGCCGTGCCTTATGAGGAACGACAACCTGACCGACATCTTAACGCCCATCCGCCATGGTGCAAGCGACGAACAACTAAAACAATTATTCATAAAAGCTAACTTGCTAAGAGAACCATACAATAAGAGCGAGTAATTATTACTGCCGCCCTTAATACTTGCATCCGAACTTAACAAGCGGTATGCCCAATGCCAGCCTCTCTGCTTCGCAACTTGTTCCAAGCAAAATAAAAGATGAAATGGCTTGTTGTGGTGGTTCCACCTTTTAGGCTTTGATTGATGGGTGCGTTAGAGAACGGATGGCAAGACCTTAAATAGTTTAACGCTAAAGAACAAAACGGGGTTTATACGCATGGGCAGGTTACGTTTGGTAGCAGCAGTGGTTTGCGCGATTTTTCTTTTCAGTTTAGTTTTGATTCCGTTTGCGAATGGGGACTGGATAATGTTCCGCTCGGATGCGTCTCACAGTGGTGCAGGAACAGGCAATCCGATTTTTAGTCCAACGCTGCTCTGGAATTACACTACTGGCGGTAGTGTTTATTCGTCTCCTGCTGTTGTCAATGGCGTCGTCTACGTAGGCTCGGGGCGTGGTAACGTTTATGCTTTGGATGCTGCTAGCGGCGTCCAACTCTGGAGTTACACTACCGGCGGCGCGGTTTGGTCGTCTCCTGTTGTCAACAACAGCGTCGTCTACGTAGGCTCGTGGGATGGTAACGTTTATGCTTTGAACGCTACTAACGGCGTCCAACTCTGGAGTTACACTACCGGCGGCGGGGTTGTTTCGTCTCCTGCTGTTGTCAGCGGCGTAGTCTACATAGGCTCAAATGATCGTAACGTTTATGCTTTGAACGCTACCAACGGCGCCAAACTCTGGAATTACACCACCGGCAACTATGTTTATTCGTCTTCTGCTGTTGTTGCCGGCGTCGTCTACGTAGGCTCGTGGGATGGTAACGTTTATGCTTTGAACGCTTCAAGCGGCGCCAAACTCTGGAATTACACCACCGGCAACTATGTTTATTCGTCTCCTGCTGTTGTCAGCGGTGTCGTCTACGAAGGCTCATCGAGCGGTAAAGTTTGTGCTTTGAACGCTACTAACGGCGCCCTACTCTGGTTGTACGTCAATGGTGTCGGTTTTTATTCGTCTCCTGCTGTTGTTGGCGGCGTCGTCTACGTAGGCTCGTGGGATGATAACGTTTATGCTTTGAACGCTTCAAGCGGCGTCAAACTCTGGAGTTACACCACCGGCTTCACTGTTGATTCGTCTCCTGCTGTTGCCAGCGGTGTCGTCTACGTAGGCTCCGAGGACGGTAACGTTTATGCTTTGAACGCTTCAAGCGGCGTCAAACTCTGGAGTTACACCACCGGCAGCTATGTTGATTCGTCTCCTGCTGTTGTTGGCGGCGTCGTCTACGTAGGCTCCGAGGACGGTAACGTTTATGCTTTGAACGCTGCTAGTGGCGCCAAACTCTGGAGTTACACGACTAACGGCTGGGTTAATTCGTCTCCTGCTGTTGTTGGCGGTGTCGTCTACGTAGGCTCCTACGGCGGTAACGTTTATGCTTTGAACGCTGCTAACGGCGCCCAACTCTGGAATTACACGATCCACGGTCCTGTTCAGTCGTCTCCTGCTGTTGTTGGCGGCGTCGTCTACATAGGCGGCGGTGACGGCAACGTTTATGCTTTGAACGCTACCAACGGCGCCCAACTCTGGAATTATACCGATAGCTACTTTGCTGAGTCGTCTCCTGTTGTTGTTGGCGGCGTCGTCTACATTGGCTCGTGGGATGATAACGTTTATGCTTTGAACGCTTCAAGCGGCGCCAAACTCTGGAGTTACACCACCGGCAGCTATGTTGAGTCGTCTCCTGCTGTTGTTGGCGGCGTCGTCTACGTAGGCTCGTGGGATGATAACGTTTATGCTTTGAACGCTACCAACGGCGCCAAACTCTGGAATTACACTACCGTCGGCGGGGTTTATTCGTCTCCTGTTGTTGTTGGCGGCGTCGTCTACATTGGCTCGTGGGATGGTAACGTTTATGCTTTGAACGCTACCAACGGCGCCAAACTCTGGAATTACACGACCAGCGGCCCTGTTGATTCGTCTCCTGCTGTTAATAACAGCGTAGTCTACGTAGGCTCGTGGGATGGTAACGTTTATGCTTTGAACGCTACTAACGGCATCCAACTCTGGAATTGCACCGCCGGCTACTGGGTTGAGTGGTCGTCTCCTGCTGTTGTTGGCGGCGTCGTCTACATTGGCTCGATGGATAGTAACGTTTATGCTTTGGATGCTGCTAGTGGCGCTAAACTCTGGAATTACACCACCGGCAGCTATGTTTATTCGTCTCCTGCTGTTGTCGACGGCGTCGTCTACATTGGCTCTTGGGATGGTAACGTTTATGCTTTGAGTGGTTCATCTACGCCACCTCCAACTCCAACTCCAACTCCAACTCCAACGCCAACTCCATCTCCATCTCCAAGTCCATCGCCCTCACCTACTGCCGCTCCGACCTCTGCGCCAGCTCCTACCGCCGCACCTGCATCAACTCCAGCACCAACGCCACGACCGACAGCGACACCGACACCCACGCCACCAACACCAACGGTTACATACAACACAACAACTACTATCTCAACTACAGGCGTTGAACACATTACTGAAACAAACAACACTGGCATTTCAATCGATATTAATGCAAACCCGGGGACCAACGTCACTGTTACGATAAACGTTTATAATTCAAATCCTCAACCAAGCGCTACTTTACCTGAAGGCGTAACATTAACCCATTACGTCACAGTCGCATTCAACATGGATCCAAACAATTTCACGCAAGCTACAGTAACAATTCACTACTTACCTTCCGACGTTCAAGGCCTAACACCTCCATACGCAATTTACAAGTACATTCCAGAAAACAACTCGTACGTAGAACTGTTTGCGTCCAATGATTTAACATCACAAACCCTAACGGTCACGCTCAATAGCCCTAACGACCCACTGTTTGCAATAGGAAACTCTTTGGCAGGATACACTTCGCCATCGCCTTCCCAGACAACAACTTCAACCGGAGGAACGCCTTTATTCATATACGTTGTAGTAATTGTCGTCGCCGTTGTAATAATCGGAGTAGTTGCCGCATTGATTATGAAAAAACGGAACACCCACTAATCCAAAAAATCAGCCTATGCATTTATTAAACCTGAGACTGCAAATTGACCACAAAAAAACGATGACATACTTTTTTCTTTTATTCTTCAAAAATTTAATATGCTAAATTGACATAGTACTCAGAAAGGAAGAACATGCTTGGTCTCTACAGGCGTCGAAGATTTAGATCGTATTCTTGAAGGAAAAGGCTATCCAGAGAGGTCTGCGATTCTATTGATTAGTCCTCCTGGGGCTGGGAAAGCACCGCTTGCCTACCTGTT
>JBEKEO010000324.1:0-3413 GCA_050013795.1 Bacteroidales bacterium | reverse complement strand
TTGTCGGCGGGGACCTATTATTTCTATTGGGTTTCGTCTAATTCTATGACGACGATGTATTCTGGTGGTGGCAATGGTGAATATGTTACTAAAACGACTTTTGCTAATGAGTTGCTTGCTAAGTGTCAGGCTATGACTAGTGATCCTGGTTGTGGTGGTCAAAGTGTCTATGCAACTTATACGCCTTCTGTTCAGAATGGTTTGACTATGTTTACGTTTGCTTCTGGTGCGTTTGTCACTATCACGGCAGTTAATGCTGTTAGTTGGTTGTTTGTTGTCATGAGGAATTTGGTTCGCAAGTCAAGAAATTGGAGATAAAGGAATAAATGAAACACGGAAAAACTATAGTTCTATTAAGAACTATAATTCTTTTGTACTATGAAGAGTGATTTTTCTGATCTTCGGTTTACGAGCGATGATGGAGCGACTCTTATCCCATTCTGGGTTGAGAGTTATGTTTCTTCAACCTCCGCTGTCGTCTGGGTGAATGTGCCGAGCATTCCTGCTTCGGGCACGGCGACAGTATACATGTACTATGGGAATCCAAGCGCAACCAGCGTCGCCAATGCAAGTTCGACTTTCGATTTGTTTGATGATTTCGAGACTTCCTACTCTTCAAACTCTTCGAGGTGGACTCAAGAAGCGGCAATGCCATATAAGACGGCTGATGCTTCGGCTGCAGTGTACAACGGTCAGTTGTACGTGTTTGGGGGTTATAACAACACTGCTAGTGACATTTTGAATAGTGCCTATTCTTATGACCCGGCGTCGAATACTTGGTCGCAGAAGGCGGATATGCCTACCGCGAGATGGGGTGAGATAGCGGTTCAGTATGGTGGCAAGATCTACGTTTTTGGGGGGCGAACTTCCAGTGTTCAGACGTATCAGGGCAATCCTCTGAACATCCCAGACTATGGCTCTGGCAATGTTTTACATCCTGATGTTGTATACTTCCCTAGCGGAAAAGACGGTTACAAGTATTGGATGATGTACACGCCGTATAGCTCGACGGTCTCAAAGAATGAGACTCCATGCGTTGTGAGGAGCAACGATGGAATAACATGGACCGCAACCGGAATTACCAACCCGAGCATACCTGTCGGCGTTGCTCCCGGAGATGAGGAGAATCCTGATCCTGACTTTGTTTACGTTTCAGATTATAATAAGTGGTTCATGGTTTGGGATCCTGGCGATGTGAAGACTGACAGTCGGCAGATTGCGCTCGCTTGGTCTTCTGATGGTAAGACTTGGATTGAGTATAATGGTACAACCGTGAACGGTAATGCTGACCCTATTGTCTTGGCTGGGAACGATACGTACGGTCAGGCTTGGGAACGTTCTGGCATATATTCTAAGACTTGTACGCCAACGTTGCTATACGAAAATGGTGTTTTCTACCTCTATTACGCTGAAGAGGCAAGCGGCACCAATCACGGAAAAGCGGGACTGGCAACCTTCACCTGGAACGACGCCACGCATAGCATCACCGCACCAACTCGTAACTCTGGTAATCCAATAATAAATCTGCCTCAAGACAGCACTTATGAGAATGGCATTGGCCATATAGACGTGGCCGTAAGCCCCACAGACAACACGTATTATATGTATGGTTGTCGGGCGGCGCTGGGAACTTCGGTTGGTTTTCAGGTTGTTCTGCTTACTTCGTCTGATAAGGTTTCGTGGACGAGTAAGGGAACTGTCCTGACGGCAGGTTCTGGGATGTGGGACAGTGATCGCGTTTATCGTTCTTGTCCGACTGTTGATCAGACTGGCAAGATCGTTCTCTTCAATAACATGATTCAACTCTTCTACACTGGTGAAACCGGCTCCGGTCCAACTTGTAAGATAGGTATTGCTTACACTACCCCGTTCGGAGTGAAAGCGATGTCAAATGAAATCTATGATCCGACAGCGAACAATTGGGCAGAAGGGCCGAGTGGGCCTGTCCTGATAGGGGATCAGGGTCTGATGGGGATTGCTTACGGGAGTGTGATTCATCTATTTTACCATCAGTATCATTATGTGTACGATCCTTCGGCGGGGACTTACACTCGGAAAGCAGACGTTCCTACTCCGAGGACATGGGGGACTTGTGCGGTTGTCAATGGTAAGATCTACCTTATTGGTGGCTATTCTTATGATACTAGTGGCAATCCAATCAACCCGTCAAGCGTTAATGAGGTCTATGATCCAGCATCCGATACGTGGTCGACGCAGGCTCCGCTTCCAACTAGCGAATATGGGGTTACGAGAGAGAACCCTGTTATTGGGGGCAAAATCTATGTGACGCATGGAGTGAACTCCAGCAGCATTTTCCAGACGTCAGTCTACATATACGATCCTTCAACTAACAGCTGGTCGCAGGGACCATCGGCTTCACATGCGCGAGACGGTGTTGCCTGCGGAGTTATCTCGAACAAGTTGTATGTTGTTGGCGGCAGAGCAGATTGGACTGGTCCATACGGTCTTAACTATAACGAACAATACGATCCGACACCTTCTCAATGGGCATTGTCCGACCCGACGAGGGTTTACATCGACGCATCGGCTGCGCACACTGGCGGCTATGGATTGCTGATAAACGACAACCTTGCAAACAGCTATGAGTACGCGGAGCACGATGCCACAATGTCCACAATGGTGGTTGACGTTGACTGGGATATAACGAACGCTTTGGGCACAGCGACTACTCAACCGCAAGGTAGAATTTTGCTTGTTTCCCCATCGTCATATGGGAATGGCACATTGTACTATTTCAACGATGCTGGAACTCCAGAGTTCGAATGGTACTACAATAACGCTTTCACGGTCTTACAGAGTGGAAGCTGGAACACGTGGTATCACATATCCATAGTCTGGGCTGGCGCAAACAGCAAAGTGATAATAAACGGTGTCGCTCATCCAGTGACGGCAAATGCGGTTCCCTCAGACAGAGTCAGGTTAGACACAAGCCTTCCGGAATTGACAAGAGAATACTTTGACAACGTCGTAGTTCACAAATACGCTGCTGTTGAGCCATCGTTTTCGATTGGTGATGAAAAGGTTCCGCGGTATCTGACTGTTACGAGCGTCCATGGTAGTCCTTCTCCGACAGCTGGGGTGCAATCCTACGCTGATGGCGCAACAGTGACTGCGAGCGTTACCAGCCCGGTGACTGAGGGCAGTCTGATTTGGACTTGTACAGGTTGGACGGGTACGGGGAGTGTTCCTGCCTCTGGCTCTGCGACCACTGTGACTTTCACCATTACACAGGATTCAAGCATAACCTGGAACTGGGTCTCCTATGTTTTGCATGTTTTTGGGAACACCGCTGTTGGTGGAAGCGTTGACGCTTGGGCTTCAAATGATAAGGGTGGTTGTAGGTTTGTTTTGTCTGAAAACGGCGTTGTGACTGGTATTTCTCTTTATATCAA
>JBEKEO010000323.1:0-3326 GCA_050013795.1 Bacteroidales bacterium | reverse complement strand
AAACCGTGTTGACGCAACAACACAGGAGATAAAATCGCTCAACTACCTGAACAGTGTTCTCGCAAAAATTGAAGCAAACGCATGCGGCGTTGACGAAGCCATCTGCCTTGAGAGCAACGGTTGCATAGCTGAAGGCGTCGGCGAAAACGTTTTCATCGTCAAAAACGGTGAACTGTTAACTCCGCCAAGCTCGACAGGTGCGCTTGCTGGCATAACTGCTGAAGTTGTTAAGGAACTTATCGCTAAATTGGGTCTAAAACTGACAGTGACTAACCTAACGCCATTTATGATATTTACCGCTGACGAGGCTTTCTTCACTGGAACAGCAATGGAAATGGCGCCTATACGCGAAGTCAACAAACGCCAAATCGGCACAGGCAAACCTGGACCGGTAACAAAGAAGTTAATGGTTGAATTCAAAAAGGTAATCAAAGACCCAACGCAGGGCATAAAAGTCTAATTTTTTTATTTTTTTCTAACGATAACTAAGGGTTTATGCTTAATTTTAGCCAGCATATCCCAGCTTACGCCGTCAATTTCCACTTGAAACCTCGCCGCCATATCCCAAACTGTAGCGCCAGAACCCGGGCCTCTGGCTTTATCAGCTACGTTGGTTATTGTTAACGCTTCGCTAGCTTGAAGATTGCAGTTTGCAACCGACAGGGGGGTTGAACTTTTTTTGAGTTTAAGCATTCTGCCTATGATGTACGTGGTAGTTCCGCCGAAGGAATGTATGCCTTTCATGGGGTTCGGTCTTGCCGTAAAAAAGAAATTCTTAAACTTGTACGTTTTATCGGTATCAGCGATTATCACGCAAACATTTTTCCGCAGTTTCAGTCGAATTTGCCTTTGAATTCTCTGCGCTATCTCCGCTGTATTAACTAGTGGCAGGCTTACATAAGAGTAAGGCAAGTTGGAGCCGTCGATTCCTCCTTCAGAACCAAACATAAGCGCCTGCGAAAAACCTGCGTGTTGTAAGGCCACTTGTTTGTGGCGACTGCCAGATTCAAGCGGGTACTCCCTTAACCTGCGCAATAATCGTTGCCCAAATCGGCATAATATCCCTAGAGGGTATCCCCAAGCAATCCGCATCCAGAATCGCGCAATAACCATTGCGTTTAAGCTTGGTTCTATGGCGCTTTCGTCTATTATGTTTCCCGTTGCTGTTGAAATTGCTTTTTCTGATACCACAAGAAAATCTCCATTTTCAATCTTGTCTTCCAAGGCGTTGATTATCTTGTCGATGTAGCTGTCTTTTGGTTTCCAGTAACTGGTCGTTAACGCCAACGCGTAATACTTAGTCATTGGGGCACTTTCACAAATGCAGTTTCAGCTTTACACTAATAAGACTTAATTTCTTATTTGGCAATACCTCTGAGGTTAGGTTACTATATTCTTTAATCCTGCTTGCTTAGCCAACTGCAAAGCTTTTTTCCTTTCCGCTACAGTGAGTCTTCGGCGCAACTCTGGAACCTCACTAGCTCGCCATTCAGGCCTGTACTGAAACATGACATTAACTCTTGTCTCAACACCTAAATTCTCAGCTATCCATTCCAGTATAGGCTTAGTGCAACAATCCAAATGGCTTGGCAGAACTAGCACTCGCACTAGCAGTTCACCGTATTTCTTTGCTTCAAGATGATTACGCTTGCAAGCTTCCCAATAGTTTGGGGCATCAGAGATTCGCTCCGCGCAATCGTCTGGTCCATACTTGAAATCCAGCAGGTAAATGTCCGCAAAACCCGCTAGCAACCGTGCTGTTTCTTGGCTGTAGTAAGAATTAGAGTTCCAGACAACAGGCACGTTTACGCCTACGTGCTTGAAGGTTTCCAGCCAATGCTTAAGCCATGGTGTAGGTTCTCCACCGACCAAATTCACGTTTCTGCAGCCTTCTAAACGTAAATTTTCAACTTCTCTCGCCAACTCTTCAGGCGTAAACTCCATCGGGGCTTCTTTCCATTGTGATATAGTCCAGTTTTGGCAGTGGCGACACCGCATGGTACAACCCATAGTGAATATAGTTCCAGAAGGAACAAGCTCAGGTTCTTCACCCATATGCACAAAAATGCTTGAAACATTCATGACTTTGCCGCAGCCACAAAATCCTAACCTCTCGGCTAACCTGTTTACGTCGCATCTGCGACTGCAGAAATGGCAGCACTCAAGCATCTTTTCAGCAATTGTAATCTTCAAATCTAAATACGATTTCTCAGGCAAAGGAACAGCATTAAAGTCTGTGACGCCCCTATCAATTTGGCGCTCTATGCGTAGGAACTCTTCCGTGCAGTGATTGTGCTGCTTCCAAAGCACTTCCAAAGAATCGTCACTGCCAAATTCAGCCGCGACTTTTTTCGCTATAAGAAATTTCGCCATTTTCTTGTTC
Organism: Bacteroidales bacterium; assembly: GCA_050013795.1. Classification (GTDB taxonomy): domain Bacteria; phylum Bacteroidota; class Bacteroidia; order Bacteroidales; family CG2-30-32-10; genus CAWHOW01. Next base: position 943 of record JBEKEO010000323.1, on the reverse strand, counting down.
TGAACAATGGCAAAGTATCTAGCTAAACTCTTCTTTGCTAATTCATCATCAGGAAACGCGGTTCTCCACATAATTGTTCGCCTTTCGCTAAATTGTCTAAAACAATGAGTATGGAAAACGCAAGTTAGACTGGTAAACTTTGCCTTTTATCGGAATCTGCTGTCCACATACGGGACACCGCATGTCACTGGTCAGTTTCCATTGTGTAATTTCGAAGCTGTATCGTTTGATTATTACTTCGTTACAGTTTGGGCAGTAAGTGTTCTCTGACGGGTGACCAGGCACGTTTCCAAGGTAAATGTAATTTAATCCTTCGTTTTTCGCGGTCATGTATGCTCTTTATTTTGTAATCAGGGTGAAAACGCAGCAGGTGAAACGGCGTATCTTTCCCCAAATAGTCTCTAATCCAGTCAGCCATTTGCTTTATTTTCTCCATTGAATCGCCCATTTTTGGAACAACCAGGTTGGTAATCTCTATGTGAACACCGTTTAGTTTGAGTTCTTTTAGTGCTTCATAAATTGGTTCAACGTTCGGTACTGCCGAAACGGATTTGTAGAAGTCTGGGTCGCCGCCACCCTTGAAGTCTACCGTTGCTGCATCAAGATAAGGAGCTATGGTTTTTACGGCTTCAGGAGTCATGTACCCGTTCGTGACAAAAGTGTTAAACAATCCTGCTTTGCGGGCAAGTTTAGCGGTGTCGTAAGCGTACTCCATGAAAATGGTTGGTTCAGTATAAGTGTAGCTTATTCCTTGGCAATTGCTGTCCTGAGCCGATTTAACTACTTCTTCTGGAGGAAAAGGTCTGCCCGCAACTTCTCTATCTTGGCTTATCATCCAGTTATCGCAGAATTGGCAGCGGAAGTTGCAGCCAGCCGCCGCAATCGACATTACCAATGAGCCTGGGTTGAAATGTGAAAGTGGCTTTTTGCTTATGGGGTCAAC
>JBEKEO010000322.1:0-3408 GCA_050013795.1 Bacteroidales bacterium | reverse complement strand
GCTCCTGATGAAGTATTGGTCCAACAATCCGCCAACGCACATCACTTCCGCTGCTCTAGCGGGCGTCTACCGCAAAGAACGTCTCACGCATGGCGGCGGTGAACCCGCTTCAACTCTAATGTCGATGTCTGGCGTCTCGATAAAGCGAAAGAACAATGGCTGACAACATCCTCGAAATTCAGGCGCGCGCTGATTTCAGCGCTCTCTTCGGCGAAAGCCAAGCTGCGGCCGCCTCGGTAGAAGACTCTTCCAAGCGCATCAAGACCGCGATGGAGAGTGCGGGTGAGGCCCCGAAGAAGATCGAGTATTCTTTGATGGAAGCGCGGCATGCCGCGAGCGGCTTTGGCGAGGAAATTGGAATCAGGATTCCTCGGGTATTGGGTTCGTTTTTGGCGCAATCCTCCACCATTGGTCCCATCCTCGCTTCAGCTTTCTCGGTGGTAGCTATCGGCATGTTCATTCAGGTTCTTGCGCAAGTTCCCGAAGCGATCGACAAAATCATCGCCAAGTTCACGGGATGGGACGATGCGGCGCGCAAAACCTACAACGACATCATCAGCGACAACAACCGTCTGCTGATGAAGAACGTCGAATTGGCGGACAAACAAGAGGCGCTGAATCTCATCGGCATTACCGGGTCACAGAAGTATGCGCGCGAAATCCTGAATGTCGTTGATTCGCAGGAACGCTGGGGCAAATTGGGTGAAGTGCTTGCCCAGAAAGCCGCCGATCTAAACAGACAACTAGAGGCAATAAAGAACAACGCGGCGGCAACCGTTCGCGGCCCAGCGTTTCTCTATAACTGGATAACAGGAATGGACAAGGACGCTAAAGCCTTAGAGGAGCAATTGAAGGCCGTCACCAAAGCTCAGGAGGAAGTTGCGGAAAAAGGAGCAGAAAAAGGGCAGCAGGTCCCCGGGCTCCGTAAGGAAGAACAAATCGCAGTCATTCACGAAACTATGGAGGCGGCCAAGGAAGCGGCCCGATTGCAGCGTGAACAGACTCTTGCGGCATTGAATGATGATGAAAGGGCCGCAAAAGAACGAACACGCGTCGCCACGGAAGAAGCCAAGGAGAACGAGGCCGCGAACAAGAGCATGGACGCGGAGGAAAAGAAGGGCGCCGAGGAACTCGCCGCACTGAAGATCAGGCTCATGCGCCAGATCACCGAAGAGAATAACCGCGAAGTGCGCGAGCAGGAACGCATCACGAAGGAACTCGAACGCCCGTGGGATCAGCTATCTAAGAATATCCAGCGCACCATGACGCATACGACGATGGGATTGATTGAAGGGACGATGACCGTCCAAAAAGCCTTCATCAAATTGGGTGACGGCATCCTGCAAATCATGGTGAACGCGCTGGCGAAGGTCCTGGCGCAGCACATCGCGCACGCCATCATGGTGAATGTGGTTGAGAAAAGCCAGTTGGCGCAGTCGATTGCCGCGTATCTGGGCTACTACAGCACGAAACTTGCAGCGTCAAAGACGGCTGCGGTGGCGCAAGGTACCACGGATGCAGGCCTCGCGGGAGCTGCGGGCTATGCCTCGGTGATCGAGGCGCTTCCATTCCCGGTCAATATTATGACCGCGCCAGGAGTCGCGGCGGAAGTCATTGCGACAACTATGGGCCTGCAATCCTTCGCCGCCGGGACCGATTACGTTCCGAGGACGGGACTGGCACTCGTTCACGAAGGCGAAAAAATCACCCCTGCAGGTCAGACTGATGGCGGCGCGATGCATCTACACATTCATGCCGTGGATGCGAGAGGACTTGATGCTTGGTTCGACCAAAATCAGGACAGGCTGACGCGGACGCTGCAGCGGGGCATGCGCAAGCGAAATGCTTTCTGATTACTGGTTGACTCCAATGTAGTGGGCCAACATAAAGAGAAGGCCAAAGACGGTGATAGAGGCGATCACGGTGAAAAAAATCATCATTGCGCGCATGGATTGGATCGCCTTGCGAATGTCTACGAGAACAGCGTGATCAGTTTCAGTCTCAGCAATCTTTATGGTTTCGGTTGTTGCTTCCAGAGGACACATAGCGCCGACCTCCGGTCGGATAGTACGCCGGGCATCTAGCATGTGCAACATCATTTTACCGCGCAGTCCTGGCTGGGACGGGAAGAGTATTGCCACATTGACCTCCTGGCAGCAGATAGTACCACTAAACGTCTAACATGAGTTACGCTATCTTCCCCACGTTCACCGCGACAAATGGCGGCCCGGCGTGGCCTGTCAAAAAGACGCCATCATTCCGCACCATCGTTCAGATTCCCGCCAACAATCGCGGCGAGAATCGCATCTCGCTGACTCCGTATCCAATTTGGAAGTTTGAACTAGTTTTCGACATTCTCAAGGGCGACTACGCGACAGCTTCTTCCGCGCTGCAAACGCTCGCCGGATTCATGGGCAGCGTGCAGGGCAGCTACCAGAACTGGCTGTACAGCGATCCCTACGACAACGCTGTGACCGCGATGAACTTCGGCACCGGCGACGGCGCAACGAAAACGTTTCAACTCACGCGCACCATTGGCGGCATGGTGGACCTGATTCAAAACTTGAACGGTACGCCGACGATCTATGTGAGCGGCAGTCCGGTAACGCCAGCCTCAATCTCGCCGACTGGTCTGGTCACCTTCACGAGCGCACCGGCAAACGCTGCGCCGATCACCTGGACGGGCTCGTTCTATTTCCTGTGCAGATTCGAGGAAGACGAATGGGCTGACCTTGAAGAATTTCTATATCAGCGGTGGCAACTGACCTCGCTGAAGTTCCGTTCGGTTTTACTGTGAAAAACCTCGGCTCAACTCTCCTCACGTTCCTGCAGACCAATAACATCTTCGGCAGAGCTGACCTCTTCGCTTGTAAACGGTCAAGTCCTCCGCACCACCAGTAGCCAGGCTGACATCACCTACGGCGGCAACATTTTCTATTCATCGCTCTACGGTGCCTGGCAGCGCGGCGTGCTGAAGATGGAAGCCTCATTCAGCCTCACCGCCAACGACATGCCGCTGACGGCGATGCTTCCAGCTTCGATTCTTTTCCCTGGTACGAGCATTCCGATGATGCAGTGTTTGACCGCCGGGCTATTCGATGGCGCAGCGGTGACGGTCTATACGGCGTACTGGGCACCAGGCGAAGCACCGAACACAACTCGCGGCGTGGAAACAAAATTTGTCGGACAGATCCTCGACTTCAAGCAGACCGGGCGCTCCATCGTGGAGTTCACTGTGGCGGACCTGCTCTATCTACTGAACCTGAAAACGCCGCCGAAACTCATCCAGGCTTCCTGCCGCCACACGCTCTATGACGCGAACTGCACGCTACTGGCCTCCGCCTTCGGCGTGTCGCGCACCGTGGCCGCGGGTTCGACCACGCAGACCATCAATCTCAGCTCTGCGGT
>JBEKEO010000321.1:0-8127 GCA_050013795.1 Bacteroidales bacterium | reverse complement strand
AAACTGGTTACACTCTGTGGTCATAAGGCTGTTCTCCTTCTTGGCAAGATTTCTTTCTAGACAAAAGAGTTATGCCATGAAGCGACAGCCTTTTTCTATTTATTATGAGAAATTCGCGCTAGAGCGATTTTGCGTTCTGACATTTGGTTCCTGCCTCCTTCTTTCTAGACCTGACCATTCTAAGCAGATTCATGGGAGTTTCTCCGCTTGCAGCGGTAGCTTCTGCAGCGCCTGATCCAACTGCTTCGCTACGTCTTTGGCAATGCTATTTGCGATCCCCAAGCTATCGGAATCGCCCCGCTTGCTCTTCTTTATCTGTTTGGCAAATATGGTTGCCCCTCGGGAGTCTTGCAGATTGACATTGAAGGAAAGCGAAGTTGTGCCAAGGAAGAACCCCAGTGGCCCAGCGGACGTGCGGGCCGCTCGATTGTCTTTCTTGAAGTCGTCCACGGTAATTCGCAATGTCAATGCCGTACACCCGGCGCCTGCGGCAAGATCACCGGCGCGAAGAAATGTGGCGTCCAGCCGTTTAGCCTTGAGTTGTTTGACGAGCTGTTCATAGAGCAACACCCAATACTCGGCTGGTAGTCCAACCCCACTTATCGCGACCGGAGCAAGAAGAACTGATCGCGGCTGCGCGCTTGCGTCCGTACAGACGGGCGCCTGTCGTTCCATAGGGGCGGTAACGGTGCCCACCAGTTGATCCCGAATCCTGGCAGCCTGCTGCGAGGGCAATTGGAAAACGACCCCGTGATAACCATCCTGGGCATCGATGAATTCGACGGTCAGGAGATCAACTTTCTTGTTTGTGAGTGCGCCAACCGCGGCTCCCCCGCCGGCGACGGCCAGCGGGCCCACGATGGCTCCGGCCGCTATGAACGCGAGTGGGATGGCCTGGCGCACGACCATGCCTTTGGTTCCCCCTCGTAAGGTCCGCTGGTCCCCGATAAACACATTCACAATTCGTGCTCTCGGGAGAGGCTCGGTGGTGTCCTTAGCCGTAAAAACCAGAGCCTCCGGCGTGAGAGTGAGGCTCCCTTTGAGGTTGGTCCTGACCTCTGGCAGACCTGCGATATGGATCGCATCGTTTGGTTGGGAAAGGGTAGTTGGATTGTGAGCGCGCACCACGGATGTTGCAAAAGCGACCGCGAGAAACGCAATCGTGAGACGTAGCAAAGATGTCCCTCCTTTACCCAATTCATTCGCTCTCGCCGCGACCTGCTCTTGGAAAACCTGGCACTGCGGCAACGGCTGGACGTCCTGAAACAGAGGTGCCGGCAACCGCGATTTGCCACTTCTGACAAGTTGTTCTGGGTGATCTTGCGGCGCTTTTGGCCGGGATGGAAGTGCGTTCTGATCCTCGTTCAACCGGAGACTGTCGTTCGTTGGTATCGAATAGGGTTCAAGTTGTATTGGACATGGCTCTCGCGCCATCGGACGCGCGTGGGACGAAAATGTGTCAAGGGCGGAGCAAAACCAGGCCACTGTGGCGGACCATACATTTGCTCCGGCGCGCACACATTACGCACACAGAACCTCGTTGGAATCGTTGCAACCGCAACGAAATGGACGCTCATCGGCCCACCAAACGGCGATGGGGCGAATCAGTGGTCCGGTCAAACCCAACTTATTGTCAATCACTTATGAATTCGCCTTCCGTGTCATGGAAGGCGTCGGTTCGAGTCCGATCAAGTCACACACAAGCTTGCTCAAATGCGGGTGAGAAGCCGCTCTGAACGAAGAAGTTTTGGGCTGACCCTGCACGTTCAGCCCAATTGCCCACTGCGCTGAGTAGTTGGAGGAATTGGTAGCATTTTGGTAGCAAATGGCGCCGATTGTGCCGGTTTTGCTCACTCAGCCGGATCAGAAGTGCTGTGCCGTCCATAATCTGCGATTTTTGATGCTTCCATGGCATCGAAGCATGAATCTATCGCAAACCCTATGCCTGGCAGAAGTTCGAGGCCCCAATCATTTTGCCTGCACCCGATCGATGTATAAATGTCGAAGAGCACTTCGGCGTGTTGGGCGAGCGAAGGGGAGACTTGGAAGTTTTGGAGTTCTGGGAAATCTTTGCACGTGATTTGTAGGGAAGATTTGGCAATCGTGGCATTGCTTGAATTGTTGGCATTCTCAGAATCAGTAAATTGAGTGTTTTCAACGCTGATGTAGGGTTCGACTCCCGCCGCCTCTACCAATAAGTAATTTGTTATCTTATGTTTACATCGATATTATATAGAAGAGGCGAAGATTATGCCGACGGATAAGCCTCCTGTAATCAGGTACATGGCCGTTTGAATGTTTAACTCTGATCCGCCGCCTCCCGAAAGAAGCTGACCCGCAATCCTTACGACCCTTGTGGTCAGCAACTCCCTGATCATTTCCTCTTCGGAGGAGAATCCTGAACTTGAATGGAAGGCAATCGCGCAGCTCATGGGGGGACGCCTGGATGCGCTGGTGATGGCATCCTCCGGAACTGATCCCCAGCCGATCCAACGAATGGAGCGGCATGGATTGCCCTACGTTCTGATCGACCGCGAAGTGCCCGGGATGTCCGCGAATTTCGTCGGCATCAACGATGAGGCAGCAGGAAGGATGGCGACAGAACACCTGATCGAGCAGGGCTGCAGAAGTGTGGCTCATATCCGAGGAAGAGAGAATTCCACTGGTATGCGCAGATTCGAGGGATATAAGAATGCGCTGCAACGCCACGGAATTCCGTATTCGCCGTCCCTTGTCACCACGAGATCCCGTGTAGATATCAACAGCACCCGAATGGGAGCTGATGCGATGCGGATGCTGCTCAAGGAGAAACCCATTCCCGACGGGGTTTTCGCTTATGACGATCCGCTTGCCATGGGCGCGATCGATGAGGTCCTCGATGCAGGTCTGCGTATTCCCGAAAACATTGCTATCATCGGATGCGGCAACCTTCATTACGATTCGTCGCTTCGCGTACCCCTTTCCAGCATCGATCAGAACAGTCAGCAGATCGGCGAACGCACTGCCGGAATCCTGCTGGGCATACTCGAGTCGAAGGTCCGGCCACAGCCATTGAGCGTCATCCTCGAGCCATCCCTCATTGCCAGGGCTTCATCGCTCCGGAGCGCGAAAACCGACAAGAGTCGAAGCCCTTCGCGTTCAGCTAAACGCTCCCTCTGGCGCAAAACCGAGCGGTAAACAGTTCGAGGCTCAGCTACCTTCACTGATTCCGGAGTTGGTTGCGAAACTATTGACGCTGCCTGAGTCGTATAGAAAACGATAACTGTATCGTTGACAATCTAAGCCTCCGGTTGTTAGTATCAGCACTCGTTGGTGATGACGAAGCAGGTCGGGTGAGCTGCCGCTTCACGAGCATGACAGGAGCCGGTTGTGCTGCGAAGGGATTTCTGCAAGTTTCTGGCGATTACAGCCGCGTCGGAAACCGTGCCGGCCTTTGGGCAAACCGCACAAGATAACCCACCGAATTTGCCGAACGGATTCGATCAGTACACCCAGGACTACGCCCAGTTCTGCGCATTGCCGCCGCACGAGAGAGTTTTCTACCGCGTGAGCAACGGGAGCATCGTCGCAACAAAGCTGGACGATGCGACCTGGCGGCCGGCCTCGTTTGATAAGCCCGTCCGTACAAGCCCACCTGGGACTCGCTGCTGCAGTACGACGCGGCGGAGTGGTATCGTGACGCCAAGTTCGGGATCTGGGCCCACTGGAGCCCGCAGTGCGTGCCCGAAGCCGGCGATTGGTACGCGCGCAATATGTACGTCGAGGGATCGCCGCAGAATCAATACCACCTCGAACATTACGGGCCGCCCTCACGCTTCGGTTACAAAGACCTCTCCGCCCAGTGGACTTTGCTGAACTGGGAACCCGACGAACTGATCGCGCGCTACAAGAAGGCCGGCGCGAGGATTTTCGTTGCGCTTGCCAATCATCACGACGGGTTCGACACGTGGAACTCAAAGCATCAACCGTGGAATGCCGCGGCCATGGGCCCGCATCGCGATGTCATCGGCACGTGGGCTGCCGCGGCGCGCAAACAGGGATTGCGCCTCGGGGTCACGGTGCATCAGGCGTTCAACTGGTGGTTCTTCCAACCCTGCCATGGCGCGGACAAATCCGGTCCGCTGGCCGGCGTTCCCTACGATGGGGCTTTGACCGCCGGTCAAAGCAAGGACCAGTGGTGGCAGGGCCTCGATCCGCACCGCATGTATGGCGTGAAGCACCCCTTCGACGCGCTGCCCGACGTCTCCTACGTCAAGGATTTCTACGACCGAACGCGCGACCTGATCGATCAGCACGATCCCGACCTGCTCTATTTCGATAATGACCTGGTGCCCCTTGGCTGGGGCGGCATGAACATTGCTGCTTATTTTTACAATCACAATCTGCAGACGCACGGCGGCAGGATGGAGGCAGTTCTGAACGGCAAGCAGGTTCCGGATCGCCTTGCTAAGGCCGTCATCGCCGATTATGAGCGCGGCCTCACCAGCAAGATCATGGAATATGCCTGGCAGTCCGAGACCTGCATTGGAGACTGGCATTACAACCGGGCCCTTTTCGATAAAGAGGGAGAGTACGGTGGATATCTGCCGCCGCGGGACGCCGTCCATTGGCTCATCGACACGGTCAGCAAGAACGGCACCTTCATCCTGAACATTCCCGGCAGACCTGACGGTACCATCGACGCCAAGGAAATCGCCGTTCTCGATAAGATCGCCGATTGGATGCAGGTCAATGGCGAGGCCATCTACGAGACTCGGCCATGGAAAATCTATGGCGAAGGGCCGCATAGCGTGAAGAGCGGGTCCTTCCAGGGAAACAGTGTTAGCAAACTGGGGTCGAAGGACATCCGGTTCACTCGCAATAAGGCTAACAACGTAATCTACGTGCTGGTGCTGGGTTGGCCGACGGAGCCAATTGTCGTGCAGTCTCTGGGATCTTCGGCTCCGACCCAACCGGGCAAAGTGGCCAGGGTGGAACTTCTTGGAACGGGCGACAGGGTTAATTGGAGGCAGCATGCCGATGGTCTGCGGGTGGAGCTTCCGAAGCAGTATCAACCAAGTGTAAATTATGCGGCTGCGCTCAAAGTGACTTTGGCCTGAAATCCGATGCCACTCTTGAGTTCAGCTCGCGTTGATTGACATGCGCGCTTTTCGTCGCGCGTAACCTAGTTTCAATTCATCGAGGTTCTTATGCCGCGCATCTCTCGCCGTGACCTGCTCTCTTCCGGACTGGTTCTTTCCGCTTCTTCCTTGGCCGCCCGCTCCGCCTGGGCCCGCGCCGCCGCGCTGCTCGGAGGCGATATGCCTGAAGGCTCGACGGCGGCTATTCCCGCCGTTGCGCCGCGGGAACAGTTGCTCTTCGACTTCGGTTGGAAGTTCACCTTTGGCCACGGCAACGATCCTTCCCGCGACCTGGGATTCGGCTTCCTGCAGCGCGAGTTCGCCCAGACCGGCGATTTCAAATTTGCCAAAGCCGGCTTTGACGACTCCAAGTGGCAGACGCTCAATCTGCCACACGACTGGGCGGTCGAGTTGCCTTTCGTCCACGATGACGCGCAGATGTCGCATGGCTACAAGCCGCTCGGCCGCCGCTATCCTGAAACCAGCGTAGGCTGGTACCGGCGCGAGTTCGAGATTCCCGCCGGCGACCTGGGCCGCCGCATTTCGATTGAGTTCGACGGCGCCTTCCGTGACATGCTTGTCTTCGTCAACGGCTGCTTCATCGGGCGCAACGACAACGGCTATGCTCCGTTCCGTTTCGATCTCACCGATTTCCTCTCCTACGGCGCGAAGAACTACATCGTCCTGCGCGTCGACGCCAGCTTTGGAGACGGTTGGTTCTACGAGGGCGCGGGCGTCTATCGCCACGTCTGGCTGACGAAGACCGATGCCCTGCATCTGGGAAAGTGGGACAGCACCGTGCGCGCGACAGTGAACGGCAATTCCGCTACGCTGGCGCTCGCAACTGTGGTGCAAAACGAGAGCAGGCAAGCCGCGCCCGCCAAGGTGACCTGGAAGATCGTCGATGCGAAGGGTGCGACGGTTGCGGCCGCAGAAGCGCCCGCGCAATCCATCGCCGCCCGCGGCTCAGCAATCTACGCCGCCACCGCGGAGCTTGCCCACCCCGCGCTCTGGTCGGTCGATGAGCCGAATCTGTACTCCGCCGTCGTGACGGTCGAGTCCGACGGCAATGTGCGCGATGCGGAGCGCGTCATGTTCGGAGTCCGCACGGCCGTCTTCGATGCGGACAAGGGCTTCTCCCTTAACGGCAAGCCGCTCAAGATACAGGGCACCTGCAATCACCAGGATCACGCGGGCGTCGGCGCGGCCCTGCCCGACGGGCTGCAATGGTTCCGGCTCGCCGTGCTGCGCGAGATGGGGTGCAACGCCGTGCGCACCTCGCACAACATGCCCACTCCCGAGTGGGTGGATGCCTGCGACCGCATGGGCATGATGATGATGTGCGAGACGCGCCAGATGAGCAAGAATCCCGAGGGCATGCAGCAACTGGAAGCGATGGTCAAGCGCTACCGCAACTCGCCGTCAATCATCATCTGGTCCATCGGCAACGAAGAATACCTGCTGCAAGACACGATGGCCGAGCAGGGCGCCAAGATCGCCGCCGACATGGTGAATCTCTGCCACGAGCTTGACCCGACGCGCGTCGTCTCCTCGGCTGTCAACGGGGACAACGAAAAGGGCGTCTCGGATGCGCTCGACATCATAGGCTTCAACTATTTTCTGCAGCGTCCCGATCCGTTCCATAAGAAGTATCCCAAGCGCCCCCTCTACGGCTCCGAGACCTCGAGCGCCGTTTGCACGCGAGGAGAGTACAGAACCGATCGGCTACGCAATATAGTGGATTGCTATGACGGCGTGGTTGGGTGGGGTGAAACGCCGGAAGCATGGTGGACTTTCTACGGTACGCGCGATTGGGAGGCGGGTGGGTTCGCTTGGACAGGTTTCGACTATCGCGGTGAACCGACCCCCTACGGCTGGCCCTCCATCAACTCCCAATTCGGCATCGTGGACATGTGCGGATTCCCGAAGGACTACTTCTACTACTACAAAGCGTGGTGGGGCAAGGAGCCCTCGCTGCATCTCTTCCCGCACTGGAACTGGGAGGGGAGGGAAGGCGACGAGATTCCGGTCTGGGTTCATTCCAATCTGGACGAGGTGGAAGTGCTTGTGAACGGCAAGAGCGCCGGTCGCCGGAAGGTTCCACACCTTGGACACGTGGAGTGGAAGGTGAGGTACGAACCGGGGGCGATCGAGGCGCGCGGTTGGAAGGACGGCAAGGTCGTTCTGACCGAGAAGCGGGAGACGACCGGACCGACAGTTTCCATCCGGCTGACGGCGGATCGTACCGAGATCAACGCGGACGGCGAAGATGTGGCCATCGTGAAGGTGGAGGCCCTCGACAAGGAGGGTCGGCCAGTACCGACTGCAAACAACAAGATTGCATTCAGTGTCTCTGGGACTGGAAAGTTGATCGGCGTAGGGAACGGCGACCCCAACTGCCAGGAGAGCGACAAGGAGCCCAAGCGGTCTCTCTTCAATGGTCTGGCCCAAGTCATCATCCAGAGCATGAAGCGCCGGGGTGAGATTCACATCGAGGCGCTGAAGGACGGCTGGGAAGGTCCGGAATTGATGTCGGCCAAGCTGCTAATCACAACCAAGCCGGTCGAACCGCGGCCTTCGGTGCCGGTGGTGCGCGAATCGTGAGTGTGGTTGCGCAAATAACAAACTTGAAGGTTTTGCGTCAACCTCCCGCGCAGCCGGGTAGCTTGAGGATTGGGGTGTTGAAGCCGCCAAATTGCTAAGCTTTCATCTGTGCTGAGGGCACAAGAACGTCAAGGTGCGTGCCTTGTCCCTCGCCAAAATGCAAAACGGCTGCGAGTTGGCTGTCTTCTAGAGTGTAGATGATTTTGTAGCTGCGAAAGCTGTCCTTCGCCAAAACTCAAAACGGCCTTGAGTACGCGCGTGCATTGCTTCTTTGTTGATCTTCCTCGGGCGTCCTATGGGGTTGGAACGCCCGAAAGCACTCGATCTGTCCTCGCGAAGGCAAAAAATTCCCCTCCTGAATTTGAATTCACGACGTTCTCTAGGCAGCCCGGTCGTAGCGGTG
>JBEKEO010000320.1:0-3924 GCA_050013795.1 Bacteroidales bacterium | reverse complement strand
GCGCCTGCAGAGTGCTTTCCTACTGGCACGAGTGGACCGTAAACGTGAAGTTCCCGCACAATGGCGGATGGCATAGCGGTGATTTCTGGCCTATGAGCCTTTGCGGAGGGAACGCGCAAGCGCAAATAGCCTATTAGGATTTTGTTTTCTTGGTCTTCGGCTGAAATGAAGATTTCCTTGCCTTCCGAAGCGTCATAGCAGATGGATTGGATTTTTACCTTTTCTAAGTCTGGTTTGATGTGGTCGACTGTCATTCTGTGCCCAACTTCTCTGCATCGGATGCATTGGCACTTGTAGCCTTGCGCCTTGAGTTGCTCATGGACAAGTTGACGCAAGTTGCTCTTTTTAACACCAGCCACGATAAGTCTTGCAGGAATGTCACGCTGAACACGCATTACTCTTACCCATGGCGGGATGAATTTTTTGATTTCCGCTATTAGTGCTACGGCTTGTTCTGTTGTGTAGGGTTTGTAGGTGCCTTTTTGGTACCATTCGTGCGCTTTTGTGCCGGCTATGCACAGGCACGGGTAAATTTTTATCATGTCTGGTTTGAAGGCTGAATCTGTGAAAACTCGTTTGAACGCTGCGATGTCTTTTTGCGGGTTGGAGCCTGGCATTCCAGGCATTAAGTGGTAAACGATTTTTAATCCTGAATCCTTTGCTGTGCGTGTTGCTTCTTTTACGTCTGCTACGGTGTGGGTTCTGCCGACTAAGCGGTAAATGTCATCATCTGGGTTTTGTACGCCAAGTTCGATGCGTGTTACTCCCATGTCAAGCATTGCATCAACATGTTGCTGTTTTGCCCAGTCTGGACGTGTTTCTACGGTTATGCCTACGTTGCGGGTTTTGCTTGTTTCAGCGTTTGCTTTTGCCGCTTCCAGGCTTGCTGAGTCTTTGCCGGTTATTGCGTCTAGGCACCGTTGGATAAACCATGTTTGATACTCCATGGGTGTAGCGGGAAAGGTTCCGCCCATGACGATTAATTCTATTTTGTCGACTTTGTGCCCGATGGCGGAAAGTTGGTCAATGCGACTTCTGACTTGCAGGTACGGGTCGAAGTTGTTTTGGGTTCCGCGCATGGCTGCTGGTTCATGTCCAGTGTAACTTTGCGGAGAGCCTTGGGTTGGTCCTCCTGGGCAGTAAGCGCATGGTTCTGGCTGTGGGCACGGGTAGGGTTTGGTCATTACGGCGACTACTGTTACGCCTGAGATTGTGCGTGTGGTTTTTCTTCGCAAGATGGGTAAAAGGCGCTTTGTTTCTTTTGGCGTTAAAAGGCTTATTAAATCAGCGTTTGACGGTACCTCTTCGAGTTGGTATTTGGCTGCGATTTTTATTTTTAGGCGGTTCGCGTCCTCATGTGTCGGATTCGGCATTTCCATTAGCGAGTTTATGATTTCTCGTAAGGCATTATTGTCTTTCAAGGTTGAAGGTACCAAAATATGATTTTAGTTAAGTTATAAATAAACTACACTAGCGTCATGTAGTTGTTTAGGCTTGAAAAAACAGTTTTTGCTTTACGTTTACTTGTTCCATCTAGAAAATGAGCTAACTCTGCCTTTGACATAAATTGCTGCGCTTACTTGCAAGCTTTATACGTTAAACTTACCAAATAGTCTCAACTATTTTGGAATCCGTTATGTTAGCATCTCTTGTTATAAGCTTAGCGTTCAAGAGTTTTGCTGTAGCAACGATTATTCGGTCATGTACTTCGGCAATTTGGCGGATACTCTGGCATTCTAAAATTACTTCTTCATCAAGAGGGTAAACTGGATAGTTGAATGTTCCTTGAATCTTCTGCATTATTTCTTGGAATTCAAATTCTATCCTTTTCTTCTCGCAAACATACATGCACTCGAGAAGGACAATGCTTGGAACAACCACTATTTCTTTACCTTTATCACATGCACGAAAAATCTCCAAGGCATTCTTGCCTAATTTTTTATCTTTTGAAAGAAACCAAAGAAAACCATGCGCATCGGTTACATACATTTTAGTCACTAAACTTGAAAATCGATTTTTTAGCTTCTTCGATATCCTTTTCCTTTATTTCTTTCGTAAGTAAGCCTTCTAATTTGGCAGTTTTTTTTGGCATTTTACGGCTCCTTACAACTAGAATTTTAAGCGTTTGAATGTCATTTTCAATTTTCTTTAACTCTGGGTAAATTTCTCTCGTTTCAGGATTCATATCCATCACATAACATAAAACCGTTATCTTAATTTAACGTTTTGCCAAAAATAGTCGTATTAGCCCGATTTCTAGAAGAATATACGCTTACATCCAGTTTTGCCCAGGTTTCCGTTGCAGAATCACGCGTTTCTCGTAGTTGCGTCTGTTTCGGTTTTTTGGGCTTGGCGCTGTTTTTTGTTGCGCCTGGATTTTCGGCGTTTGAGAGCGGACTTTTCCGGCTTTAGATAGTGAACCGTGAGTTGGCATTTAATGCACCTTGCTGATAAAGCATAACTGTCACACTTAAATCTTTACCCGTCAAAGTCTGTGCTTAACCTCTAAACAGTTACGCAATTCTTAAAAACTTACTATGGGCAATTTATTGCTTGGGGTTTGAAGTGGCTGAAGAAGAGAAAGACTGTTGGAATTTGTTAAGCGCTTAGCTAATGTCGGTTATATATTAGTCAGCGAAAGAGACATCAAATCTTCCATAGACGGCTTTTGAGTATCGGGGTCGTTGAGATAATCGTTTATGAGGTCTGCCATGTTTTCTTTAACCTCTTTTTCTGTCTTCCCTTGGGTAGCAATATCCAAGATGGGGCATGAAGCTACATACCACTTGTTTTCTTTAGTGATAAGAATAGGAAGAGGAACTTGAATAGTCATAGCAAATAGGAAGAGTGATTCTTAGCTTATAAAGGATTTTACAGTTTTTAAACAAAATGTTAGGAGGTTATTTTTTAGGAGAGCTTTTTTGCGAGTCTGGCTGGCGATTCTTTACCTAAAAATTTGCAACGACTGACGCGTACTTATTCCAAGCTGATGCTAGCCTTATTGTGGGTGCGAAGAGACATTACCAAATTGTTTAACTGAAACATTAAACTAAATGTTAATGCGGTGAGTTTTTTTTGAGGTTCAATATTGGGAGCAACCTTTTCTAGAAAAAGGGTTGGCAGACCATGAAATTCGCCTGTTTAAGGAGGAATTAACTGAAGCAAACGTTGCTCAAGTTGTGGATTTTGAGGTGGTCTCAGTTTTTATTTACTCTAACCTGAACAGCAGCGGGGCATTTTAGTTTGCGCCGTTCCTTATTATGGCGAGGTTACTGGTTGTGGTGGGTGCTGGTTTGTTGGTTTACTTCAAGAAACGCAAGCGCTGAAAATAGGTTGTGTACGTTTTTTATAAAAAAGCTAGCAGAATATCTGCCGCGTTAGCGGTAGGATGAAATGCGTACTTTCTAACAGCCTTCTCTGTACTCAGGGCTTTTTTTGCTGGCTTAATTGTCTCGACAATTGCTGCAGATTTTGTTTGGACAAAAAAAGCCAATTCCGAGCAAGCTCAATAGTCATCACTTTGGCGCTCGGCTTCACTATCACTATACTACAACAGGTTTGCCTGCCTAAAGCAGGCTCAATAGTTATAACTTTGGCGCCAGGACTCACTTTGACTATACTACAGTAGGCGACGCTTTGTGCCTGTCAATAGTTGCAACAATTGATTTTCGATTAGTCACAACTAAAAAATATAGGTTAAACTGCTTTCTAATGGCTTCATAAGCCTGTAGATGCTCGCCACGTAAGAGCGCTTGGGAAGGCACTTTATCAAAAACTGGTCTCAACACTTTCTTTTGATAGCAATACTTAACTGTTCAGTTTACTCTAATACTCTATCCCACTGGCTAAATCCATGCCGACGGACCCAACGGAAGCTGCAAGAAACACAAAGCTTGCGTTGCTGTGATGGCGGGTTCACCCAAA
>JBEKEO010000319.1:0-3015 GCA_050013795.1 Bacteroidales bacterium | reverse complement strand
ATCGCTGATCAGACCAAGCTTCAACCCCTTGGCGCGCAGCTCGGTTAGTGTCTCCAGCGCCCCAGTACGCGGAACCATCTGGCGGCGGGTGAAATCCCTCCGCATCTGCGCCACGGTCGCCACCTCTTGATCCCCGACCTGCACCCCCAACTGCCGGCACATCAACTCGATATCTTCCTCCGTTCGCTTCGATCCCCGGGTGGTGCGTTCCGCGAATGTGCTCATCCATGCCTGCATAAAGTCGCCGGCCGATGCTCCCAATACCGCGGCCATCGCGCTCAGCACTTCCTGGTACTCGCTGACGGAGAAGTTCTCCACCACGGTCCCGAAGAGATCGAAGATGACTGCTTGGAATCTGCCCGCCAATCGCCCTCTCCCGTCGCTCGCGGCCGCGATCACCAGTTCCGCCAGAACGCCGTCGCGTCAGCGGCACCTTCTTCACCGCCCGTAGATCCGCCTAGATCGAGTCGGCGCTTCGTGCCAAGACGTATCGCCCCGGCTCCGCTTCGAAGTAAAGGCAACGGCCATCGGGAGTCACGCGAAGGTTCTTCGCGTATGGCGCGCCATCTCTCCGCACCGACCAGAGGCCAGGATCGAGATCGCAGACCAGGACCTTGGCAACCGGTCCACCCTTGATCTCAAAGGCCGCTTGCGCGAGTAGCTCGCCGCTGTTCGAAAAGAGCACGGCGCGGTCGAGCAGACTGGTGCCAACCACACCGTCTCCCTGCAGCAACCTCACTGCCGGGCCCTTTGCTGTCCCCGCATCCATCACCGTCATGACGTGCAAGAACTGATCGGCAGTCGCGCCGGAGGCTGGCGAGACCTCAACCCGCCAGGCGCCGGGCTCGGCGGGAGGCTTCTTGGTGGTGGGGTAGTTCCTCTGGACGCTCTCTACCCAGAACTCCTTGCCGGCGCCCCCGACTCTGCTGATGGAGACCTTCGCAGGAAGCAGCGACTCGGTGACGAGCTTCCCGTGGTATCCGCCCTCGGTCCGCGCCACCGTGATAGTGCGACCGTTGACACTCGGCTCCTGGATGGAATGGAGAAGCCAGGTCTTCTTGAACTCGGGTTTGCTGGCGACCACGCGGTCGTAGACGACCAGGGCCGCGGGATAGGTGGCGTCACGCAGGTTCAGAGCGACCATGGACCTGGTGACGGAGCGTACCTTATCGGTATATGCCTTGGTGATGTCGCCGGCGAGGTAGCTGTACTCCGGTGCGCGGCTATCGGGGCCGAAGGCGTGGGCCGTCACCTCGCCCATGCGGTATCCCATGGTCTTCATCATCGCCAGGTCGCTGGGGTGATCGCGACCGCCATTGGGCACGCGCTGGCCGCCGTCATTGACCGGGCGGACGCGGTTCAGACCTGGCTCCTCCGGATCGAACACCAGCAGGCCGTTATGGGCGAGGGTCTGGTGATAGTACGCTGCCCAGTGCTCGCTCCCGTACTCGCTGTTCTCGCCCTCGTAAACACCGCTGTCGATGGCGAGCGCGCCCCGGTAGTAGATCTGGAACGTCCCGAAATCGCGGTGCTGGTGGTTGCCAAAGAAGTAGCCGCCGATTCGCATCTGCACCACTGCGTCCGGGCTATCGGGACCGATCGTCCAGCCGGTGCGCGCTACCATCTCGCCACCTGGATCGGGGGAGTACTTCGTCAACGGTAGGTCGCTGATCGGTCGTTTCTCAGCATTCGGCTCTCGGAAGATGATCGCCAGCACCTGTGCGAATCGCTCAGGTCCCCAGAAAAGGTCCGAGTCCGCCATGGTGAGCAGATACGGGTCCTGGTAATACGAGCCGGCCAGCATCGCCACCAGGCGTTTCTGTTCGCTCCTGCCGGAGTCGTCATAGGTGTCTCCGCTTCGCATCTGCTGTCCATCGGGGCGGAGGCCATAGATGAGCTGGTATGGGACGAACTGCTGTTCCCGGCTGAGTACGTCTCCATCCCCCATGCGCCGGAAGAGCCAGGAGGCGGCCAGATCGTGCGCGAAGCGAGTGGAGAGGTAGGAGTCGCCCTGATGGTGCCAGTGAGCAGGGTATTGGAAGTTGCGGACAGGCACGAACTTCTCCATGAAGAGCCGGGCGGCGGCGGCGTACATGGTGGGCGATTCATCGTAGATGGCGACGCCGGCCGGCAGTTCACCTGTCAGCAGCCAGCCCTCACAGGAGTGCCCAACGACGGCACCAGTGTCCGTGCGGGCCGGATAGTAGGGCTCATCGAGGTTCGCAATGCGCTCGAACTCCTTGATGAATACCGCCTTCTCCTCGCTTGTCAGCAGGTCATAGCACCAATCGTAGATGCATGCGCCCCAGTGGAACGGCTCCTCGAACACACGGGCATCGGTGGATGATTTCAGCGCCGTGAGAGCGCCATCGATCGCAGATCGGCCGGCGGCCGTGTCGCCGGTGACGAGGTAGACGAAGGCGGCGCAGATGGGGCTGTCGCTGGCGGCCCCACGCACGTCCTCCCAGAGCTGGCGGAACTGAGGCGATGCCACCTTCTCCTTGAGGTGTGGGAGATCGGCAGGACGGAGATAGACCCGGGGATGACCCGGAGGCACTCGCGGAATGCTCACCTCTGCCGCAAGACAGATGTTGGCGGCGAGTGCGAGCACGATGGTCACCTCTACGATGGCAGGCAAGCTGATTGACATGGTTGAATCTCGTCCTCCGGTTTATCCTTGCTCGGGGCGCGACTGTTCGGCCATGCCCCGGATTATATCACTCACGCCACCCACCTGCCGACCGCGTGAAGTCTCCTGAGTGTGAGCCGCTTCTCCATGAGGTGTAGAACAGGTCGCGTTATTGGGGTGGGGCCGTTCAGTTGCCGCAATTCGCGGCCTTCTCGCCCAAAGGAGCCAAGAACGGCGCGTCCGTCAGCCGACGGATTGGCTTCAGTGCCGCGCTTGGGAGTGAGGTGGTGGTATGGGCGCGGCTATCTCCCCCCGTCGCGAGGGCAGAGAATCGGACCGTGGCTGGCCTTCCTGCCAAGGCCGGTGCAAGGGACCTGGCAGGGGGT
>JBEKEO010000318.1:0-4175 GCA_050013795.1 Bacteroidales bacterium | reverse complement strand
ATCTCCAAAGAAATACGGCCAGCTATGACCTGTATGTAAAGAACCGTCAATATTCACAGTGCCTCCCGGGAAATTTGAATCATCCCAGTATAAATTGCACAAACCGGTAGTTGGCCTTATCCTGGTCACAATATAACCATTAGGATTTGTTTCCGGGTCCCATATTGGTAAATGCGTTGTTCCTGATGCAAAACTCGAAAGTAATGTTACTGTTGCCCCTCCTGTTACATAATTACCAAAGCCGTCTTTTCCATCCCAAATGATGGTATCAAGTCCGGCATGTATCGGTACAACAAGTATAACATCGCTCGAACTGTCCTGATAACCGGGGATGCCGTTGATATCAAGCTCAATCTGAACAATGCCTGCCTGGGAAACATTTACGGTGAACAAAACAGGTTGTCCGTATGTTGGGGTTCCTAATACCGTTAAATTCTGAATCACGGTTGGAATGGTACCCGATGGGTATGCAGTAATATCAGGGTTATTCAGAAATACTTTAAACTGCGGACGGGTAGAATCCACGGCTATTGATTTTCTGTTCTCATTATTTCCTCCGGGTAAGTTCCCTGGTCCCGTACTATTACAGGATATCGTAAATCCATAAGGTTCAAAACCATTGAAATCAACTTGCGAAACATAACCATCATCGGTGAGCACGTCCATTTTTCCGAAATATCCATTGTTATATGACCGGGTATTCAAATCCCAGCAATATGACCATAATCTGCCGGGGATTACTGTTGTTCCGTTTGCAACCGTTATATCAAAAAGATCAAAATGGTAAGCGGTATTGGTTCCCTGGTAGCTTGTTGTGAACTCAATATAAAAATCCCCGTTTGTCTGTGGTGTAAAAGTAATTGGTGAATATCCGCTGCAGAGGTTGCATAATTTAGGGCCTAAAACAGCCAGTGAATACCATTTAATATAACCGTTGCCCGATGATGGTATCGTTTTCCTGTAAGGAGGTGTTGTGGGATATACCACAGTGCCGCTGGGATTGACAATTCTGAAAGTGGCAGTTTCGGATCCGGTTTGGATATGATTAAATCCTAAGTAAATCTTTTCATGAGTATAATCACTGATGTGTACATAAAGGCGATGAAAAGGATTGGTGTTTGATTCTAATGCAAATGGTCTTCCCATATCATTTATCTGCAGATTTCCGAATTTTGTGGAATCCGGTCTGAACTCTTTTGTCCCTTCTGCCATAACGTTTATAGCGCAAAAAAGAAACGGGATAATGAAAAGGATGCAGTTATCAGTTGCTTTTTTTAATATGTAAGTTGTTTTTCCCATTTTACAACCCTCTTTTTCTTCCTTTTCAATCTGTTTGCGAAGCGTATTATTTTTTTTGTATTTTGATTTATTTGTAAAAAATATTCTTTTATCTGCTTGTTCAATTTCGATACTAAGATACGGCTTTATTTTTCAAAAGTCAAGTAAATTAACATATATTTTTAAGTTAAATCGATTAATGTCGATTTTATCTTCCGAGTATTAATATTATCGGGAATAATTTTGGCGGGAAATAATTTTTATCGAAAGAAAGTAAAAAATAAAACTGATTATATATAACTGCGCGGGACGAAGAAGCCAATATCAGGAAAAAAGTCTGCACGTGAGTCAAAAAAAACACAAAATAAATACCTGCAAACTTTTTCCTAAGAATAACTTCTTGTTGACACATTATTATTATAAACAATATATTGTGAAATATAATTATTACAAAATATTTGTTAAAATACTTGATATTTACAAGAAAATGTTGTATAATTGTGCTGACGTAAGTAACAAATTTGAAACTAATAAAATTTTATGACGCATCTCTACATTCTTTAGTGAAAGTCGGAAGTTAAACAATTCCACTTGAAGCGGCTAAAGCAAGTGAAAGATGTTATTTTATACCGTACATACTGCCGGTAAGCAAACACCCTATAATTGATATTAATAACGGCAGTCCTTATTACTTTGGCGAATGGCGGTATATTCTAGGACAAAAGCAACTTTGTTCACTGATAAAAGTCAAGCCTAAAAGGGGCGCATCGAAGATGCGCCCCTTTATTTTTCCCCCGTCTTCAATTATCATCCTTCCTCCGAAAGCAAAAGAAACCACTTCGCCAACTGGTAAACTCTCTTCACCAACTGGCGGAGCAGCGTCCCGTCAGCGATGACCAGCGTCCCGTCAGCGATGACCAGCATATCGTCAGCGATGACCAGCATACCGTCAGCGATGACCAGCATACCGTCAGCGGTGACCAACATACCGTCAGCAGTGACCAGCATACCGTCAGCGATGACCAGCGTCCCGTCAGCGATGACCAGCGTACCGTCAGCAGTGACCAGCATATTGTCAGCGATGACCAGCATACCGTCAGCAGTGACCAGCATACCGTCAGCGGTGACCAGCATACCGTCAGCAGTGACCAGCATACCGTCAGCGGTGACCAACGTACCGTCAGCAGTGACCAACGTAAAGTCAGCAGTGACCAGCACCTTTTTTGAATTACACAGCACCCTAAATATCAATTCGATACTTTTATTAATTGACGAATGCCATACTTCAAGACGAACGCTGAAGTACGTTCTTCTCAGCATGACTTACACATAAGGGAAGGGCGCTGGCTTGTGCGC
Organism: Bacteroidales bacterium; assembly: GCA_050013795.1. GTDB lineage: Bacteria > Bacteroidota > Bacteroidia > Bacteroidales > CG2-30-32-10 > CAWHOW01. The sequence continues at coordinate 1,541 of JBEKEO010000318.1, read as the reverse complement.
TGGCGAAGCCTGCCTGCCGGCAAGGCAGGGGGTAACAAACCTTAACCCTTCAGTCTTCAGCCTACACTCCTTTTTCCCCTGCATTATCGTTTTAGTACTTTATTTGATAGCAAAAAAGCAATAAAGCACATGTTGGTTTTGAGAATTTTATTATACTTTTGTTTTTGCACTCGGAAAGGCACGTTTGATAACAAAAGGTGAAGCAATAAGTAAGTTATGTGCAATTATAAATATAAATATCAATGAATACATTACCAAATCTTCCTACTGACAATATGTATAAATTCATTGGACTTTCCGGTTTAGTCCTTATAATTTTTTCCATATACTATCCAATAAAAGTGGCAGATGAATTTAGTACAGATATTATCAAATTAAAAACAGCACTAAAAAAGGTTGATGCAAAAATTAAAATATATAAAGACGATTCAACAAAATGGTCTTCTAGTATTAATCTGTTGAATCGTGAATCACAGGATTTATTGAAAGATACAGCTGAAAATGGTTCTGAATATAATCTTAGAACTAATTATAAAATAATAATGAAAAAACTTGGTGATATTATGTTGGTTCCAAGCAAAAGAGACGCATTTGATTTTTGGATTAAATATTTTTACAAACTTGACCCATTCACAAAGATTAATAAGGAAATTGATTCATTAAAATTTAAAATTGAGTGTGATTTGAATCAATTATCAATCGATAATATAGAAAATGGTGGTAATCTTGAACTAATGGAACATAAAGAAAAACAATATGATTTGTGGCGTGGTATATATTGGGTAGGCTCTATTCTAGGTTTGTTTTTAATGTTTTCAGGGTTTTATTTATGGTATTTTAAAGTACAAATGAATCTTGACAAAAAACTTTCACTTGAATTAAAAGAACTTGAGAAAAAGCAACCTACAGAACAAGAAGAACCGTTCTATCATTATAATGAATAGAGACAGAATAACTACACATAACTTCGCATTGCTTCAATGGCCCTATTTGTCGTAGTTTGCAAAACAAAGGAATTCAATTTGAAATTAAATGAAAAAAATAAATATATTGGTAGGTCTTAAAGGTAGCGGGAAAACATATATAGGAAAGTTGCTGCAGGACAAACTAAATATTCCTTTTTTAAGGGTTGAGGACATCTGCCTTAGGATTAATGCCGGTAGGGAAATTAATAATAAAGCTTATATTTCGGAGGCATTTGAACAAATTGAAGCGGAAATAAGAAAGAAGCTGGCTTCGTCGGATCAAATTACTATTGAATCAACAGCTTCAGCTTCGCAGTTCGACAATATGGTACTCAGCCTGAGAAAGGACTTCATTGTAAAATTAGTAAAAATAGATACCGACCCCAACTTATGTTTGCAAAGGGTTAAGACAAGGGATTTGAAGAATCATATTCCGGTTTCAGATGAACAAATAATAGAAATCAATAAAGTATCTGCCATGAGAACATTTGATTTCGATTTGATAATTGAAAATAATAATAAGACCGACAAAGAACTGATAGAAGAATTAAACAAATTAGTATAAGGCATAGTATG
>JBEKEO010000317.1:0-3375 GCA_050013795.1 Bacteroidales bacterium | reverse complement strand
TTAGAACCAGAAATCTGCGCTTTGTCACGTGCAACACAAGGCGATATTGATGCTGCAATCGACTGCGACGTTGACTTAATTCACGTGTTTATTCCCACTTCGCCTGTGCAAATGAAGTATGCAGTAAACCTGACGCCTGAACAGGTGCTATCTTCTGCTGTAGAGTCGATTGAACGTGTAAAGAAACAGGGCATTAAATGCGAGTTTTCACCAATGGACGCCACACGCTCAAAAATGCCCTTCCTAAAACAAGTTTGCCAAGCCGCGGAGAAAGCAGGCATGGACCGCCTAAACGTTCCAGACACCGTGGGCATAATGATCCCGAAAAAAACCATCAAGCTCATTGAAGAATTAAAAACCGTAGTTAACGTTCCCATAAGCATACATTGCCACGACGACTTCGGCATGGCAGTCGCAAACTCGCTGGCCGCTGTTGAAGCCGGCGCTGCTCAAGTGCACGTTGCCGTCAACGGCTTAGGCGAGAGAGCAGGAAACGCTTCGCTGGAAGAAGTGGTTATGGCGTTGCACATGATTTACAAGTACAAGACAGGCGTAAACACGCGATTATTATACAGCACTTCCCGAATGGTTGCTTCATTGACAGGCATAGCTGTGCAAGCTAACAAGGCAATTGTTGGCGAAAACGCCTTTGCCCATGAATCTGGAATTCACACGCGTGGAGTAACAGAGAAACCAATAACCTTTGAGCCAATAAAACCCGAGCTGGTTGGGCGCACAAGAAAACTTGTCGCTGGAAAACTAGCGGGAACACGTGGCATAAAAGCTGAACTGGAAGAGATAGACATTCACCCAACCGAAGAGCAACTGAAAGAAGTCGTCCAACGCGTCAAAGATTTAGGTGGCAAGGGCAAGATGGTGACGGATGCTGATTTGCTGGCGTTAACTTCTGCAGTTATGGGTGAAGTAATAGGGGAAGAAAAAATCGTTGACCTATGCGACTTAGCTGTTGTAACAGGCATCAAAGTGATCCCGACAGCGTCAGTTAGGCTGGTCTTAGATGGGAAAGAGTACATTGCAGCAGAAACAGGCGTGGGTCCAGTTGACGCTGTTCTGAAAGCAATACAAAAACTAACTAACAACCTAGAAAAAATACGGCTCAGCGAATACAGGCTTGAAGCAATCACAGGCGGCTCAAACGCCGTAGCAGAAGTCGTTATAAAAGTCGAGGACGAAAAAGGCAACATTGTTTCAGCGCGCGCAGCAAGAGAAGACATTGTTATGGCTAGTGTTGAAGCAATGATAAACGGTATAAACAAGCTCTTGCTTAAGAATCGTAAGCAGGGAAACAAAAAGTGAAAACGGTAGCCTTTCAAGGGGAACGAGGCGCTTACAGCGAAAACGCAGTCTTCCAATTCTTCGGAGCCAAAACAGAGGTTAAACCCTGCCAAGACTTCAAAGACGTTTTCGACAGCGTCTGCACAGGAGAAACAAAGTTTGGCGTTGTCCCCGTTGAAAACAGCTTGGAGGGCAGCATCAATCAGAACTACGACCTTTTCCTCAAATACGATTTGAAGGTGTGTGGCGAAGTGATTGTGAAAATTGAGCATTGCCTAATCACAAACCCTGGCACTGCTTTGGCTGATATCAAAGTTGTTTATTCTCATCCGCAGGCCCTGGCGCAGTGCAGAAGTTTCTTGGAGGATTTTGGGCGCGAACTGATACCTGCATATGACACGGCAGGCAGCGTCAAAATGATTAAAGAAAAAGGCTTAAGGAACGCTGCGGCAATTGCCAACGAAAGAGCAGCCAACCTCTACGACATGCAGATACTCGCCAAAGACATCGCCGACAACCCAGAGAACTACACACGATTCTTCATCCTGTCCACGGAGGATTCACCTGCAACAGGCAAAGACAAAACATCAATTATTTTCTCAGCCAAACATGAGCCAGGCTCACTCTACCATGCAATCGGAGAATTTGCCAAAAGAAACATCAATCTAACAAAAATCGAGTCCAGACCAACAAAGAAAACGGCATGGGAATACAATTTCTATCTTGATTTTGAAGGACACCGAACTGAACCCCAGTGTGCAGAAGCACTGAAAGCATTGGAGAAATACGCGATATTCGTTAAAGTGCTGGGGTCTTACCCCAAAGCAAGTTGATTTTAAAGTTAATTTTCGATAAATTCAATGTTTCTCTACTATAAAGTGAAACCATCACAAAACTCTTCAATACCTTCGTTCTATAGACAGAACTAAATTCATGAGAAGGCAAGCTAATGACGATGCAACGAAAAACAATCAAAGAAGTGTTGCTAGAGGTTGATCCCCAAACTAGAACTCTTTATGCTAACGTTCTTAAGCAAGCCACTGGTTTGGAGCCTGAGAAAGCCAGTGGTCTCAGTTTTGAAGATAGTATTCATTTTTTTACACATGTATGGGCTAGTTGCCTATTCTGGAGCAATCAACGAGTAGATTACATTGGTGAATCACTAGAAGTTTTAGAGAATTTTTTAAGGACCCGTTTTAAGTCCCAAAAAGATTTACACGATATTCAGGTTTTTTGTCGCGAGCTAAAACAACTCAAAGGAAAGAACTTTAAAGATATAGATACTCAAGATTTTGAAGGTGTTTTGCAAACAACCGTATTGTTACAGAAATTTCCTTCGGTGGGCTTAAAGACTGCAGCGCTCATTATGCGATTTCTTTGTCTTGACAGCAATTATTTTTCTGTAGAACAGAATCTGTTGATTCCTCCGCTCGATAGGGTAAACTACAGGATGTGTAAACAACTTCTCGGCAACAAGGAAACACATGATCTTTTGACGGATGAAAAACCAGCATTCAAATTGCCTGAGACCCAAAAATTCGCAAAGCTTGGATGTGAGATATTAGGTAAAAACGGTATTCTGATTGATAATCTTTGGTTTATTGGGCATTTTTATTGTGACTCTAAGCTTCAAAACGATTGCAAATTAAGAAAGGGTGTATCGTCAATTAACTTTTCAAACCTGATAGGGGTAAACCTTCATGAAGAATGCCCTTTCTATAAATATGGCTGCAGAAAAACTAAGTAATCACATTATCAAAAGGTTTATTTTTCTGTTGATTCGAGCATTTTGTACATGACTTCGTAGGATTTGGCGAAGTCGCTGTCGGCTTCCACCATTTTTGCTTTTAACTGCGCCATTCGTTTCACTATTGCGTCTGCATCTTTGTTTTTAATGAGGTTGAGCCATTCTTTTGCTTTAGCCATAAACAAGTCTTCGATTTCTCCCAGCTCAGGCAGATTCGTTTGTAAGCTTGCATAGAGGTCTGGTGTTTCCAGCGCTGTTGCTTCTGCCAGCGTGAACAGCATTCGGTAGGTTGTGCCAGCGACCTTTTTTGTTTCCGAAAAATTCTTCTGCTC
>JBEKEO010000316.1:0-8576 GCA_050013795.1 Bacteroidales bacterium | reverse complement strand
GTTTTGATTTTCTTTTTGGCTTTTTTGATTGATGCCGTTTTCGGAGAGTACCCTGACAGAATTCACCCAACCATTGGCATAGGCAAAGTAATTGCGTACTTTAAACCTAAATTGAAAAATGCAAACCCTAAAATTGAAAAAGCAAACGGCATCTTGTTAGCCGTAAGTGTTATGCTGCTTGTTTCGGTTCCTGTGTTTTTGCTGCTTTTTTGGCTTAGGCAATCATTCGGCTCTATACCGTATATTATTGTGGGTGCGATTTTGTTTAAGGCTACTTTTGCAGTAAAAGGCATGGGCCAATACACTAAGCCGATTGCTTCGGCATTGAAGAAGAACGATTTAGCTGAAGCGCGAAAATGGCTGCCCTTCATTGTTAGGCGAGACCCAAACCAGCTTAATGAGAGGCAGATTATTTCTGCTGCCGTGGAATCCATCGCAGAAAGCACAACGGACGGAATAACCGGGCCATTCTTCTTCTTTGCCCTGTTTGGTGTTCCAGGCGCGTTTGCTTATCGCGTAGTTAACACGTTGGATTCCATGGTTGGCTACAAGAACGTTGAAAACAAGAATATCGGCTGGTTCTCAGCTAACTTAGACACAATAGCCAATTATATTCCCGCCAGATTAACAGCGTACCTAATGGTTGCCGCATCATTCCTTTTGGGGGAGAATTGGCGTGAATCATGGCGCATCCTGCAGAGAGACAAGGGAAAAACAGCCAGCATAAACGCCGGCTGGACAATCTCAGCCATGGCTGGAGCATTAAACATCCAACTGGAAAAGCAGGGCTATTACGTTTTAGGCGACGACCACGGCATTTCACCAGAGCACATCACGAAGGCTTTGCGGGTGATGGTGTTGACTGCTGTCCTGTTCAGTTTAGTGGTGGTTTTGCCAGTTTTAGCTTTAAGAATCTACGTTGCAGGACTCTAACGGTTGCCTAAAAAATTATAAGGAATCGCGCCTAACTCAGCATTATGCTTCGAGAAGATTGCCCTTGCCCAAAAAAGAAATGTGTAAGGCGAGGCAAATGCGACGAATGTACTCAATATCACGCTGCGAAAGGCAAGTTGCCGTATTGTAAAAGGCCTAAGCGTTCGCTATTTGGTTTTTTGAAAAAGAAATAATGATGCAACAAGCATATTTCATGTCTCTTTCGGAGAGTTGCCAAAGCCTTTAGTTGTATAGTTTTTAAACAGGCTTAGCCACACTATATAGGCATCAGAGAGGGAACTGCGCGTTTGAATGGGAAACCGCTCGTCAGCATAATCAGCGCTGGCATGTCCAAGTTCGGCAAGCATGACGGTTTACTTGCAAGAGAAATCTTCTCCGAGGCAGCTAAAGAAGCGTTCAGCCGCTGCCCCAAACTGGACCCAAAAGGTGACATTAAAGCCATGTTCATCGGGCACATGGGTGAAGCCTACGAGCATCAAGGTCACATGGGAGCAGCCATTGCGGATTGGGCAGGACTCGCAGGCGTTCCAGCTACGCGTACGGAGTCTGCTTGTGCTTCTTCAGGCACAGCGTTGCGAGCAGGAATTTACGCTACAATGTCTGGTCTTGCAGATGTGGTTTTGGTTGGCGGCGTTGAGAAAATGACGCATCGCACAACGGCTGAGGTTACTGAGTACTTGGCTATGGCGTCGGATTACCCGTTTGAACAGTGGCACGGCATAACTTTTCCCGGCTTATTCGCGATGATGGCGACCGCCCACATGCATGCGTATGGCACAACGCAGGAGCAGATGGCTTTAGCCGCGATCAAGAATCATTATCATGGAAGCTTTAACCCGAAAGCTCACATGCAAAAAGAAATCACCTTGGAAAATGTCATGGCATCACGTTATGTCGCTTGGCCGGCTTGGCCGCTGAAACTCTACGATTGCTCGTTGATAACTGACGGCGCAAGCTGCATGATACTAACCAAACCAGAATTAGCCAGCAAATACACTGATATGCCAGTGCACATAATCGGCAGCGGACAAGCAAGCGACACAATCGGCTTATACGAACGCAAAAGCCTCACGTCGCTGAACGCTACGAAGTTAGCGGCGAAAACAGCCTATGAAATGGCAAACGCCAACCCAGAAGACATAGACGTAGCTGAAGTTCACGACTGCTTCACATTCGCGGAATTAATGGCTTACGAAGACTTAGACTTCTGCCCCGTAGGCGAAGGAGGAAAGCTTGTGGAAAGCGGCGAAACCCGCCTCGGCGGACGAATTCCAGTTAACACGAGCGGCGGCTTAAAAGCCAAAGGTCACCCTGTTGGCGCTACAGGCACCGCTCAAGCCTACGAAATATACCTGCAACTCACAGGGCAAGCAGGAAAACGCCAAGTAAAAGACGCGCAGGTAGGCTTGACACATAATGTTGGCGGGTCAGGTGCTACAGCGGTGGTTCACATTTACAGGAGCGCTTAAAAATGAGCACGCAAGAACCATTCACAATCGAGCAGTTCTACAAGTTCCTGCAACAGCGCAAACTTATGGCTGGAAAATGCCTCAAATGCGGAAAAATCCATCTCCCGCCAAGACCTTTATGCGACAACTGCTTCTCACAAGAGTTCGAATGGGTCAGCGTTTCTGGAAAAGGCAAACTGCTCACTTACACAGTCATCCATGTTGCACCACAACAATTCCAAGCCCTAACGCCCTATGCCGTTGGCATTGTGCAACTGGAAAACGGCTTGAAAATCCCTGGAATGATACCGAGCTTAATGCAAGAGCAACTAAAGATAGGCATGGAGTTAACATTAGACTTCGGTTCATGCAGTACAACACAGCAGTGGCCGCAGTGGTCAAGATACTGCTTTAAACCCTCCACACTTTAAGCAATATCTAAGTTTTTTTCATTTTCTTTTCCTGTATCTTTTGATGCTTCAGCATATCGGTATTTCGCTGCAAGAACTTTTTAGCAACGCGACACTTTTTCCAGCCCAACAGAAATTAGACGAGTCAGTAACATTTACGCGAAATAGAACCTGAAATTACTGACAATACATTTCTGCCAAAGAATAAGAGACTTTACACCTTCGATAATCTCAGAGACCCTTCTTCGTTTTTCGCCCACATTGAATAGTCTGAAGCCTAGTATTCTTATTGTTCGGGTGGAGGAGGTGGAGGAGGAGGTGGAGGTAGTTTTTGGCGCTTTCTTAGTAACATTAAAGCGGCGATAACAACTACAACGACCACTACTACGACCACTATGGGCAATGTTGGCAATTGTGCCGTTGATGTTGAAGATGAGGCGGTCGGAGAAGAAGTAGGCGAAGATGATGTAGAATTCGTCATGGTCAATGAGTCAATTTGTAATGAGTAACTTGCTATTTCACTTGATAATAGAGCTGTGTTATCCGCGGGTGTTGCAAAAAACCTTACTGGGTCACCAGGCGGAAGCGAGCTAATTAAATACTCGGTGTAATTCAAACCTATAACCGTCCCGGAAGCGTTATAAAATGTTGCTACAACCCAAGGATCTACAGCCGCTTGGTTGCCGGTGTTCACAAATGTTCCATAAACAGTGTAGGTGCCATTGCTGTCAATGTAAGAAGTGTTACCTCCAGGATTTGGAATCGTCAAACCTGTATACTGTCTCTCATAAGTATCATCAACGGAACTAACTGAAACGGTAACAGTACTAACTGACGAGACCCAGCTTAAGTCTTGGCTAGTGCTACTCTGAGCAGTAAAATCCAAGTAAAAAGGAGCCTTCTGCCCAGGAAGCATATGATACACAAATGCTTGGACACTAGTGGTAGCCAAAGTCTGTCCAGTAGAACTAAGAGCCGTACCTTCAACAGTCACGTTACCTATGACATTTGAACCTATATTCTGTACCTCACCGACCACAATCAAATCGCCAACTTCTGCTGCCATAAGAGTGCCTGAAGGAGCAACGTACCAACTGTAACTGAGAACCTGAGCTTCCGAAGCGGCCGCTCTTACACTGGGTGCCGGCAACATACTAAACGCAGCTAAAGTTAAGGCTGCAAGAATTACAACAACTATCGTCTTTTTCAAATTACCCTTCCGTCCAAACATAATAAAAGTATGAAGAGACCCTTTAAGGTAATAAAGTTTTTCAAAATTACTCCCAAATCTATTCCAAATCAAAATTTGTCCTCATTAATCAAAAAAAGCTTAAGAGGAAGCGTTTATTAAACAAAAGAAAAAAAGGGAATGTAAGGCGCGGAGAAAAGTTTTTTTGGTCAATGGAGAACGAGGCTTTGCTTTAAACCATAGAAGTTGACTGGATAGTGGGCGAAAAAGTTAAGGTTTGTCTTGTTTCTTGCAGTGTTCTAAAAGAGGAAATCGAGCAACTGGTCAAACAGGGAAGCCTTGATGCAGAATTAGTTTTTGTCAGCAAATACTTCCATGTTGACTACGAAGTGCTAGAGAAAAAACTGCGTAAAGTTCTAGAACAAACGCTAAAGTGTTTCCATGGCAAAGTGGTGCTAGTTTACGGCGACCTCTGCCTCGGTCAAAACAATGAGATGAAGAAGCTAGCGGAAGAATATGGCGTAGTCAAAGTTGACGCGGTAAACTGTATTGACTGTCAACTCGGCGGCAAAGGAAAATTCTTAGAGGCTGACCCTGAGCATAACTTGATGTTTATGGGTCCGGGAATGATAGGTTTTTTCAAGCGCATGAAGGAAAAAATGCTGAAAGAAGGCATTGACGAGGCAGCTTTTGCTAATCTTTTCAGCGGCATCAAAGGCGTTGTGCTTTTGGATACTTGCGGTAATGCAGAAAAGTGCCTGGAAGAGCTGGAAAAGTCAGGCATTGGGCTTCCGATTCTGGAAACAAGAGAAATAGGTCTTGAAAACGTAAAGCGAGTAATTTTTGATGCAATTGAACATGCAAGTAGAGCCAACTGATTTCTTTTAGCACTTGAAAGTTAACTAATTGATTGCTTGAAGACCCATGAAGTAACCGCAAATATTAAAGAAGCATCCGCACAATAATGCAATCTATCTGTGTGGATGTGGTGTAATGACGCAAACTGTTACCTCCCAACCTATGAAACGAGTTGAAGATTGGAAATCCCGATTAATCGACCTGTCAAAAAGAAACAATCTCCTGTATTTCCATAAAACAAGGCGAGGAAGCCTTCCTGTTTCGCAGCCTGACCCGCAAGCAGTCTTCAACGCGCTAGTATTGAAAAAGCGTCGTTTAGAATTCTGGTTGCCTCCAGAAGAAACCAAGCCGCCTGAAAAGCCAGAGAGGACTAAAGGCAAAGCTAAAGCTAAAACAGCCAAAGCCAACGCAGCAGTCGCCCTGCCTGAAGAACCAAAGCGTCCATCAGCAAATCAATTGGTCTGTGGAAGCTTAACTCGAGTGGACCTGGAAAGAAGTCTCAAAAACTTGCAGTGGCGTTCACTTCTTGATTATCGAGAACGCGGCGTTCGCATTTTACATGCCGCTTTCGGCACATTAAACTGGGTAGACTTGGAAACAAAAGAAAACGTCCAGTCTCCCCTAATTCTTGTACCCTTAGAGTTAACAAGGGATTCTATACGCCAACCCTATGCAATCGCGGTGCCGCCAGTTGAAGAAGAAGCAGTCTTAAACCCCGCATTACAGGTCAAACTAAAAAACGACTACAAAATTGACCTGCCACCTTTGCCCGACGAATGGGAAAACCAAAACCTATCAGACTACTTCAATTTGGTTAATCAAGCTGTTGCTGAAATGGGCTGGAAAGCGGAACCATCTATTGACTTGGGGCTTTTTTCATTCCAAAAACTAGTCATTTACAAAGACTTGGAAGCAAACGCTGATTTAGTTACACAGCACCCAATAATTCGAGCAATCGCCGGCATCAAAGAAGATAACCTCATTTTAGAAGGCTTGCCAGACGAGAAAGATGTTGATAAAATTGAGGCTCCAGCAAAAACCTATCAGGTGCTCGATGCCGACAGCAGCCAACGAGTCTCCATCGAATACGCCCTGCGTGGACAAAGCTTCGTCATGAAAGGTCCGCCAGGCACAGGAAAAAGCCAAACCATCGCAAACATAATCGCAGAATGCATCGCCAACGGAAAATCCGTACTCTTTGTCAGCGACAAAATGGCCGCCCTAGAGGTTGTTTACAAACGATTAAGCGAAGTTGGTTTAGCGCATTTCTGCCTTGAACTTCACAGCAGCAAAGCCAACAAACAGCAAGTCGTAGCTGAACTCAAACGCAGCCTCGACGAAAACCTTGTCCCCCGCAAATTGCCATCAGCTCACGAATTCGAGAAGATGACTGAATATCGTGAAGCACTAAACGGTTATGTTGCAGCACTGCATGAGAAACGCCCGTACTTGCAGAGAAGCGCTTACGAAGTTCTGAGCTTAATTTCAAGCCTCGAACGGGTTCCTTTTGTTCCTGTAGGCTTAACTGAACTGGGAACGTTGACTCCTCAGAAAATGCATGAGCTTGAAGACCTCGTTTCTCAACTAAGCAAGGTTTGGCAAGTAATAGAAGAACCAGACTTTCCATGGTTAGGATACCGTGCTGATGCGTACAATCTTGAAATCCGCTCTGAATTGCTGACGACTCTTGAAAAAATAGGCTCAACACTAAGTGAACTCCAACTGGAAACTGAAGATTTCTCCGCTAAACTTGGAGTATTCCCGCCTGAAACGTTTGCGCGGATAAAGTGGCTAATTGAAGTAAGCAAGTTCCTCTATGAAAGCCCCAAGCCAGAAGCATACTGGTTAACAAACCCAGACATTGACAAACTCATAAACGAAGCCAAAACTTACCATGACACCTCTATCTGGATAAAAGAGACACGCGCCAGCCTGATGGAACGGTACAATCAGTCCTTGTTCAACTTGGTTCTCAACAGGTCAGCAGAGATAAAACAGGCACTAGAAGCGCTTAGCAAGATGCTTCCAGCGGTAGGTTTGGAAGAAGGCGAATTTTTGCAGAAACGAGAGAAACTCTTAGCCTTCATAAGAAACACGCAGTCAGCCTCAAGAAAGTGGCGTGAAACCTCTCAAGCGCTCGCCCCAATTAAGCAAATAAAAGAATTATCCAGAATGGCACTGTTATGCTTCGCTGAAAATAAGCCGGAGCCGCAATGGTTTGATTCAGCTTATTTCGAGCAAGTTCAAGAAATAGTATCAAAAGCAAAGCACCTCTATCAAGACCACAACTTACTAAAAAGCAGATTGGACGCAACTTACAGCGACGGAATCTACGCACTAGACCTTAACGAACTCATAAGACGATACAGCGGACCATACCAAAGCTTCCTAAAAATATTCAAGCCAAGTTACTACAGCGACCAAAAACAAATCGCAAGATTAACAAACGACGGCAAAGTTCCAAAAACCGTACTAAACGACCTAATTGATGCCCGCAAAGTCAAAAAGCTGCATGCAGAAATTGAGGCGCAAGCTGAAACAGTCCGCAGTTTGCTTGGACATTTCTTCCGTAAATACAAAACAGACTTCCAAGGTGCAGAAAAAGCCATAGAACTAACAGCCGAAATCCGCAAGCTGTCATGGGCAACGCAAATCCCAGAAAACCTGCTCAAACTAATTACTAACACTTCGAATCCTTCGCCCATGATTAAGAATTTAGGCTTAGAACTGCAGGAATCAGTTGACAAGTGGGACCAGCTTGGCAAAGACTTAGAATCGCTCATGCCCGCAAACTTGCCTAAATCAGTTGCATCCATCACTCAAACACCACTACCACTGCTGGAGGAATGGGCGAACGAAACAGAAAAACAACTAAACTCCTTATGCACACTAACAAAAGACACACTCGCAACATGCAAACAAGAACCCCCGACTTACAAGCAACTCCTAGACGACCTCAAAAACGCTGAAGACATAAGAAAGAAAGAAGCCGCCATCACAGGCGAAAAAGCCCAACTTCAAGCAAAATTCGGCGTACGCTTCCATGAGCTGGAAACAAACTGGCAAGACATCCTAAACGTTCTCGAATGGACAAAAAAAGTTCAAGCAGCATTCGCTGACATCCCAGTTCCACAAGCCTTCGCAACTATTGCCGCTCAAGGACCAACCGCTGCCCCATCAAACACAGAACTAAACCAAAAATATGATGCTTCGCTGAAGGTTCTGGTTGATTTTGAAGCGCGCTTTGAAACAGAAATGAAATATCAAAACCAGAAACTAAAAGATTTAGAAATAAAAGTAATCGGCGAACGAATCAAAGCGCTTCGAGACCGCGTTGATGACCTGCAGGTTTGGATTGACTTCAAAGACATCAAAAACCGCTTTGCCTTAAGAGGCTTAGACCAGTTCTTCAGTCGCTTGGCGGAACAGCGTATTCCAGCAGCAGACCTGGCGGATGTTTTCCGCAGAGGCGTCTATCAAGAATGGATAAACAACCTCTACAACGAAGACCCTAAGCTCGGCAGGTTCAGAAGGGAAAACCATGAGCAGTTAATCGCTGACTTCAAAAAACTAGACCAAGACCTTATTCGATTGACATCCAGCATGGTTATTGAAGCGGCAAACAGCAGAAAACCCCAAGACATACTGGTTCAAGCAGCCGATTCAGAAGCTAACATTCTTCTCAAGGAAGCGGCAAAGAAGAGGCGTTTAATGCCG
>JBEKEO010000315.1:0-10284 GCA_050013795.1 Bacteroidales bacterium | reverse complement strand
GAACTTTTGGAGCCAACTGGCGTAAAAGAACTATTCAAGGAAGGAAGCATCAAAATAAACAAGCACACGTGCCTTGGCGTGGAATGCAAGTTATGCGTCAAAGTTTGCCCAACTAACGCTTTGTACTGGAAAACTAAAACTGGCGAAGTAGGAATCACCGAGGACTTATGCGTTTACTGCGGCGCTTGCGTGTTAATTTGCATGGTTGATGACTGCGTAAAAATCAAGCGAAAACGCGAGGACGACAAAGTTGAACGGTTCAGCAAGCCAAAAGACTTTATCATGCTTGAAGAGAAAATTAACGGGCAAAAGCGCTTTGACCGCGTGAAAGCACTTTTCCCAAACGTTGAAGAGTACTGCGAAAAATACACCGCTAAGCCTGAAGCATAATTTAACTTCATAAAAACCTGCCGCGTCAGCTACAAGATGAATACTAGTTCCCTAACAGCCTCCTCCCTCAAAGCGTTTTGAGAAGGTCAATAGTTATAACTTTGGCGTTAGGACTGACTTTGACTATACTACAGACTAAAAAAGCCTAAGAAACGGGCTCCATAGTCTCAACTATTACCCTGCGATAAGCTGAGACTAAAAAATCTAGGCTAAGCTGCCTTCCAATGGCTTCCCAGATTCTCTTGGGAAATTTTCCTCTTCCATCTCTTATACACTTAATCCCTGCTCTTCTATTTCAAAAACGTAGATGCACGCCAAGCAAGCTATAGTAATTCACTTTAGGAAAAAATCAAAAGGCAACAGGAACACTGATAAGCAAAAACACTATTTACAAAACCACAAACAAGAAGGCAACCAAAATGACCAAAACTTACAAAATAGCCGTGCTTAAAGGCGACGGCATCGGACCAGAAGTAACAGAAGCAACCGTAAAAGTCCTCCAAGCTATCCAAGAAAAATCTGATTTCAAACTTAATTTTCTTTACGGCGAAGCAGGATACCACTGCATAGCCCAATATGGCACCAATCTGCCCAAAGAAACATTAGAGCTGATAAAGCAAACAAGCGCTTGCCTGAAAGGACCAATGACTACGCCTGAAGAGCCAGGCGCACCAGTAAGCGTAGCCGTAACACTACGCAAAATTTTCAACCTCTATGCAAACGTGCGTCCATGCCGAAGCTTTCCAAGCGTTGAAGCCTTAAAACCAAACATAGACTTAGTCGTTGTCCGCGAGAATACAGAAGGCTTGTACTCTGGCGCAGAATCTCTGCTCGCTCCAGGCGTCGGCATAGCCTTAAGAATAATCACCAAAGAAGCATCGCTGAAAATAGCCAATTTCGCGTTTAAACTTGCCTCTCAGCGCAGAAAACACTTAACCTACGTGCATAAAGGCAACATTCTAAGAATAACTGATGGCATATTCAAAGACGCCGTTAAAGAAGCCTCTCAAAAATACCTCGACGTGACCGTTGACGACTTGCACATTGACGCGGCAACAATGCAGCTAATCAAAAAACCAGAAGCCTATGACGTGATTGTTACAACAAACCTTTTCGGCGACATACTCTCTGACGAAGCAGCTCAGGTAACTGGAAGTTTAGGCTTAGCAGCAGGAGCAAACATCGGCGAAACATACGGCATGTTTGAGCCAGTTCATGGTTCAGCGCCAAAATACACTGGACAAAACAGAGTTAACCCCATCGCCGCCATAATGGCATCTTCCATGATGCTGGATTATCTTGGAGAAAAAGAAGACGCAGCCAAAATTGAAAACGCGGTAATAAACGTGCTCAGCGAGGGCAAGGTAAGAACAGTTGATTTAGGCGGTTCCGCAACTACAAGCGAAATGGCAAATGCCATAGCTGCACAAGTCAATCCTTAACGACTGAGGCAACCGTTGCAGCTTGGGTGGTTAATTCCATTTTATCCCAAAAACCCTTCTTCACATAGGCATTTTCAAAGAGCAATTTGTCGCCAATTTTTATTCCATTAAGGGCTTCCGCATGTTGCCGCCAAGCCGAAACCCGAACAACGCCACTGTTATCCTTTAACTCGAAAACCGTTAGCTTCACGGTTTCGCCTTTCGATGTGGTTACTTCTTTTCTTTCAGGAACCGTTGAAACTGCACCTTCAACATTGACGCTTTGGTTCTCAGTTAAACTGGCTATTTTCGTCAACTGCAATGCAGCGGCTTGAACATTAACATAAGTATTTGAGTCGACGTGAACTTCTAAGCCGCCGTTTTGGGTTTCTTTCACTTTAGCGTTAACCAACTGCAAACATGCGTTCACTTTGAGGGTTTTTTCTAGCTCTTGCGCCTTTTCATTCCAAGCAACCACTGTTACTTCTCCAGAATCATCCGCGAGAGCGAATCGCATGACTGTTCCATCGCTTGAGTCGCTTCGGGTAAAGCTGGTTACGCCTAAAACCGTTTTTACTGTGCCTGAAAGATGCACATTGCCAGATGTTTTGCTTAAAGAGCCTATTTTCGTAGTAAACTTGTCGATGGTTGGGTATTCGCTGGCTTTTTCTTTTGGCTCAATTTCAATTTGGCTTTTGACGCCAAGATGCAACTCTACTCTGCCATAACGATCTTCCCGCGTGTAACCGTGAAGCAGCCTAACTGCTTGCTCAGCTTTCAATTCCCCTTTCTCAACTAAATCAGCCTTATCATTCCACAACACCACCCTGAGAACGCCGCCGTTATCAGCAACCATTAAAGTGGCAAATTTGCCAGATTTTTCTCCTTCAAAAGTTCGCACAGGATAAACCGCGATCAAGCGACCTGCCACTGTAACATCGTTTAAGCCAGCAAACAAACGGCTTGTCGATAAGTTTCCATTATTGTGAACTGTGTTTTGTTGCACTTCAACGCCGTACTTAGCGGCGATTAACCTCAGAAGAGTTTCGTCACCAAGCAGACCACCAGTTCTGGATTTTTCAGCCTTTAATTTTTCAAGAATTTGCTCTTGGCTGATTTCTGGGTTTTTTGCGAGAATTTTTTCGATTATGTCTTGTGTGGTCATTTTGCGCCGACACGATAAAGATATTCTGGCGCTTTTAATTTTTTGCATTTCTGTCTAAGTGTTGCTATGTTTATTAAAAACGCTGTTTCATTTTTAGCGCTGGGGGAAAAACGAGTGAATCCTGCAGTTCTTTATGCGCTTGGCGCAGCGTTAGTTGCCATTGGAATTATCATTATTATCATAGCGATTATCCTAGTCGCAATGAGTGGCGCTGGAAAGGGAAAGGTGAAAGGTGCAGGCGTAATCATGATTGGTCCTATTCCGATAATTTTCGGGACAGATAAGAAATCGGTTAAGGCTGTTTTGGCGCTTGCTTTAGCGCTCACAATAGTTCTTGTGATTGCTATGGTAATATATTACTGGTTGTTGAGGTAAAATGGCATGTTAAGAAGCGCGCAGGAAACTGAGAACGAAGGCATCACTATGTCCAGCAGACTTTTTGGTTTTTTGATTTTAGGAATTGCTTTGGTTTTGATTGGCATAGTAATTTTGGTGGTTGCTTCTTTGGTTATTGGCAGTTCAGGAAGTGTTGGGGTTGTTATTTTTATCGGTCCAATTCCAATTGTTTTTGGTTCAGGACCGGATGCCAGTTGGCTTATCTTGATTGGAATAATCCTTGCCGTTTTGAGTATAGTGCTCTTTTTGGTTATGAATAGAAGATTAGGAAGGTTTAGCAATTAAGAGGGTTTTTACTGGTTTATTTCTTCATCCTTACCGAAATAAGCGTAGAGGAAGATTAGGAGTATAGAAATAAACACTGAGCCCATAAGGACATATTGTAGAGTTACGAAGTATGCGCCTAAATCCATTGAGGTTCTCCTTGCGTTTTACTTATTCTTGTAGCGTCTTAATATTTAAGGAGTAGCTTTTTTCCACTCATTCATCAACATATCATAGCCGTCGTCGTTTTCCTCTATGGTTTCAAACCAGCTTAGATTTTGCGCGATTTTTTCTGTCTAAAACTCGAAAGTAAAAATCGTCACAAGTGCAAAATTCAGCTTCAGGCATTATGAGGTAATCCCGCTCTCTTCCAACAACTATCCAAACGGTTCTTCCGCTCGGCTTGAAAATATACTTTTTCACCCTGTTCTCTTTTAGTGCATCGAGGGCTTTTGTGAATCTTGACCCGAAAAGCTCGTAGAGTTCAGTTAGGTTGCTGCCTGACAGTTTGCCTGCTGCTTTTGCTTCTCGACAAATAGCGTTTAACGCGTCTAGTTCTGAGTTATCGTTCATTTCTACACTCGCTACTGGAAAGATTAGGAGGGACTGTGAATTTTAGCTTTTAGCCTATGTCGATTAGTTCTCCCTTAGGCTTGTTTTCTGATTCAGCTTTGGGAAGCACCACTTCTAAGACGCCGTTTTTGTAGCTTGAGTTTGCTTCTTTAACCTTCACTTTTACTGGCAACTCAACTTCCTTGTAGTACTTGTACTGCAGAGTATCAACCGAAATCGTCAAGGAATCTTCTGTGCCGTGAAGTTTTATATCGCCTTTTTCTACACCTGGCAGCTCCACTACCACATGGATTTCACCATTTGTTTCAACAATGTCAACAAGTGGCTCGCGTTCTTCTTTGACTTGCGGAGTACCTTTGAGGCCTTTTTTGATGTTTCCAAACTCCTGGATTTCAGGTTTGCCATCAGGACCAATCTTCATACTGTAACCATAAACGAAGGGTCCAAGTTCTTTAACTGTGCTTCCATCAGGCAGTTTGCGCTCTTTAACGTATTCTTTAGGCACCTTTTCCGTAAAATTCTTAAGCTCCTCATAACCATTCAGGATAATCCTCATCTGAAGACATTCATACTCACCACGCTATGCTTGCGTTTTCCACACCAATAAATTTTATGTTATGAATCCTTTTCTTTAATGTTGATGCTAAGCAGTTTTAAACACGCTAATGCTCTCGGAACCTGCCTTCCTCTTAACAAGCTCAACTCAACGTGCAATGCTGTGTTGAATGCGCCACAAGCAATCTTCGAATTCGTTTTAAAAGTTTAAATCAAGGAAAACAAACTAACATGACATCAACCACGAAAAAAGTGGCAATTTGCCGGGGTAGCCTAGCCTGGCTAGGGCGCCAGACTCATAATCTGGAGAACAAAAAACGGTGGCCAAACGCCCATGTCCAGAAGTCGCGGGCTCGAATCCCGCTCCCGGCACCAGATGTTTTTATGCTTAACTGTAGAATCTTTTGAGTGCAATGAGCGCCTTTAGAGTTATCCATTTGCTGGCTTCCCCTTTGCGCTCAATGTCGGTTTGGAATTTTCCATTGAAGGTATTCTCCAGCTTCCATTTACCCTGTGAGTCCTGCTTTGAAAGCACCGAGTCAACTGCCTCCTGCATCTGGTCATCTTTGTACCCCAGTTTTGTCAATATCCCTAAAATTTCCAAAGCGTCCGTATAACACATCAACGGAAAACCAAACCGTAACCAACCGGGCTTGGATACTCGGCTTAAATCGTGGCTTCTCTTGTAGATGTGATGTTTAAGCATGTACTCGGCTCCATTCTTAATTGTGGCTTCCACTTCTCTGCTTCTTTTGCCGGCTGGAATCTCTGCTAAAGCCTTTAGCGCCTTAACCGCGCCCATATGGCAGCTGTGTTTACCATAGCACATAACCCACTTGTCATACGGCCAGCCCTTTGGCGCTCCATCGCCATCGTCGAAGCGCTGGTAAGTGGTAATCCAGTTGATTCCGGCTTGCACTCGGGGGTCGTCGAGGTATCCGAGTCGGATAAGGCTGTAAACCATGTTACCTGTCAAGCATGGTATTACGCCGCTTTGTCTGCCGCCACCTGTTTTTTCAGCCCTCGCCATAGAAAACCCTCCGCTTTCATGGTGCTGCGAGCTTTCAAGGATGAATTCGCAGGCTTTTTTGACTCGACTGTCCGCGCCGTCTGCGCCGAGTTCCGCCAAAATGATGAGTTGCCATGATGTGCCTTTGTATTTGGCGGTGTAGAACGCGGTTGGCGCTTCCCAAGTGCCGTCGCTGTTCTGTTTCTCCAAAACCTTGGGCACTACCCCAATGTTCATGATGGCGTTTTTTGCCTCTTGCACCTCACTATCAGTTTGAGGCTTGTCTAGAAGCTGGGTTAATGCGGAATATCGGACTGACGGGTTAGCTTCTTCCAGTAGCCAGTCCGTCGCGTCTGCTTTGAGCTTGGATTTCCAATCTGCCATATCAAACGCCAGCATCATTCTGTTCTTTAGGTACTTAACTTTTTTGCATCAAAATCCAGCGATTTTTTATTATGAGATAGAAACAAGAGCACCACAGGCTAATCTGGAGAGTCACAGGGCCAAGCGCCCAAACCAAAAAGTCGCAGGGCTAAAATCCAGCATCAAACGTTTCCCTGAAAACCTTATAAGCACACAAGCCCAAACACCGATGAAGGTGCAAACCATGAAAGACTACGACAATTTCTTCCTGCCAAGCAGTGACTTGAAGAAAGGAAAAGAATTCTACTAAGATATTTTAGGGCTGTCGGTTAAATTTGACTTCTCAAACATGGGTATGATCGCGTTTAAAGTTGGAAACAATGAACCTGCAATCATCTTAAAAGACACCAGAAAGTTCCCTCAAGCAAAACCAACCATTTGGTTTGTTGTAGATAACGTGCAAGAAGAGTACAAACGATTGAAAGCAAAAGGCCTAAGTTTTCTGTCGGAGCCGTTCCCTATTCAAACTGGAATGGCGGTTGAGTTTGAAGACCCTTTCGGCAATAGATTAGGCTTGACAGATTATTCTAAAACAAAGCGCTAATTATTTTTTTTTTAAGTATAAATTTGAAACGAAAACGAAGGTTTTCATTAAGCTAAACGTTATTATTTGTTTCTTTCTAATGCTAAGTCGTGTGCACTTTGATGAGTGAAAGTAAGCCTTGGTTCAATATGTGGCCTGCTGATGTGCCAAAAAACATAAAGTATTCTGCTGTTCCTCTTCAAAGGGTTCTGCAGAAAACTGCTGAAAATTACCCGGCGCAAGTTGCCATAGTTTATGATGGGAAAGAAATTACTTATGCACAGTTGGATTCGCTTTCGAACCAGTTTGCCCATGCTCTTGCCAAGTTAGGCGTGACAAAAGGCGATAGGGTAGCAATCTTTCTGCCGAACGCTCCTCAATTCATAATCGCTTATTTCGGAATCCTCAAGGTAGGCGCAGTCGTAACCGCCATAAGTCCCTTGCATCGGGAGCGTGAAGTTGAGTATCAACTGTGCGATTCAGAAGCTCGGACAGTAATCGCTTTGGATTCCCTTTATGCCATCGTAGATAATGTTTGGGCTAAAACTAAGCTGAAGAACGTGATAGTTACAAGCTTAGAAGGAGCATCCGAAACAGCTAGTATCTCGAGCAAACCAAACGTGTGGACTTTTCAGCAGCTATTAAAAGAAGCCCCAGAAAAGCCTCTCAAAGTCGAAATTAATCCGCAGGAAGGTTTAGCAGCATTGCAGTACACGGGAGGCACCACTGGAACAGCGAAAGGTGCGATGCTAACCCATACCAACTTGGTTTCAAATGCGCTCATGTTTGCCGCATGGATAAAAGGCGCAACAGCAAAAGAAACTTTCCTAACAGCACTGCCCCTGTTCCATATTTACGGCATGACCACAAGCATGACAGTGCCTATCAGTTTAGCGGCGAAAATGGTTCTGATGCCGCGGTTCGAGCCAGCCAAAGCCTTAGAAACCATCCAGAAGCATAGGGTTACGGTTTTTTGCGGCGTTCCAACCATGTACTCGGTACTGCTAGCTAACCCTGAACTAGGCAAATACGACTTAACTTCTATTCGCGTGTGCATTTCTGGCGCTTCACCTTTGCCGCCGCAAATCCAAAAGAAATTCATGCAAATCACAGGCGGATTCCTAGCTGAAGGCTACGGGTTAACCGAGGCATCGCCAGTTACCCACTGCAACCCCGTGGACAGGACAATGAAAACGGTGAAAGTCGGTTCAATCGGTTTGCCCCTGCCAGATACAGACGCGCGGATAGTGGATTTAGTCACAGGCGAAAAAACGTTGGCTCAAGGCGAAACTGGCGAACTTGCTGTGAAAGGACCACAAGTAATGAAAGGTTACTGGCACAAGCCTGAAGAAACCGCTTTGGTCTTGCGTGACGAGTGGCTTCTCACAGGCGACATTGCACGAACGGATGAGGACGGCTACTTTTACATTACTGACCGCAAAAAAGACCTCATAAAACACAAAGACTACAGCGTTTACCCACGCGAAATCGAAGACATCCTCTACGAGCACCCAGCCGTGAAGCTGTGTGCAGTCGTCGGCAAACCAGACCCAGTGGCAGGTGAAGTTCCGAAGGCTTTCATAGTCCTCAAAGAAGGCGCCGATGCGTCGGCAGAGGAAATCATGACATTCGTTAACAGTAAAGTGGCGCCTTACAAGGCAATCCGTGAAGTGGAGTTCAGGAAAGATTTGCCTATTAGTTCAGCAGGAAAGGTTTTGAGGCGCTTGCTTGTGGAAGAAGAGAAAGCAAAAACAGTTTAAAGAGATTGTTTTTGGGCAATTTTTAACTTTAAGGATTTGTTATACCATAAGGGATTATGATGTCTGTGGTAGAAATCGATGAAGGGGGCAGAATGACTATCCCAGAAAAGTTAGGCATCAAGAAAACCAAAGCGATAGTCATACCAGCAGGCTCTTATTTCATAACGATACCCTTTTCAAAAACTCTAGAAAGAGAAGCAGAAAGATGGTTACCTACCAACAGAGAAAGAAAAGAACTAAAAGTTGAAGCTGAAAAACTTGCTAGAGAAGATGCCGTAAACAGGGCAAAAAGGCGACAATAATATAGAAGATGGCTTAATCTTGAGAGTAAAATTAAACGTCACAGGTATCGTTCAAGGCGTCGGTTTCCGCCCATTCATATACCGCGTAGCCACAAAAAACGGTTTGGCAGGGTACGTTCGCAACAGAGGCGATGCGGGAGTAGAAATCCTCCTTGAAGGCAACGCGCAAAACATCAAGAATTTCATGCGCGACTTGACCGAGAACAAGCCGCCTCTAGCCCAAATCGACTCGGTTAAATCGGCTGAGCTTTCAGGCAAAAACCAATACGATAAATTTGCGATTTACAAGAGTTCCGAAGAAGCGGAGCTTTCAGGCTCAATCATACCGCCAGACATCGCCATATGCAACGAGTGCCTCGCGGAGCTGCGAGACCCAAAGGACCCGCGTTATGAATACTTCTTTATCACCTGCACCAATTGCGGTCCACGCTTCACAATCATCGAGCGGTTGCCGTACGACCGCGAAAACACCACTATGCGCGAGTTTCCCTTGTGCGGCTTCTGCCAAAAAGAGTACAATGACCCAGCAAACAGGCGGTTTCACGCGCAAACCGTCGCTTGCCCAGAATGTGGTCCACGGGCATATTTAACAACAAAAACAGGCGAACCAGTCCAAGCTAAAGACCCGGTGCATGAAGCGGGAAAACTGCTCTCCGAAGGCAACATACTCGCAATAAAAGGCTACGGCGGCTTCCACATTGCAGCATCCACCTTGAAGGAGAAGCCTTTGGCTGCGCTTCGACGAACGAAGCATAGGCGCGAAAAACCCTTCGCCATCATGGCAAAAAGCCTAGATTCCGCGAAAAGTTTCGCCGAAGTAAGTTCGAAGGAGCAAGAACTGCTATTTTCCCCTGCACGCCCAATAGTATTGCTAAACAAAAGCGGCAGTTACAATCTTTCACCGTTAGTTGCGCCGAACCTGCATAACGTCGGCGTAATGCTGCCCTACACTGGTTTGCATTACATGCTTTTCGACCAAGTTGATGACCCAGCGTTTGTGATGACCAGCGCGAATCCGCCAAACCAACCCATCGTGAAAGACAACGATGAAGCACTCAAAACTCTGGGCAGCACAGTGGATTATTTCCTGTTTCACAACCGCAAAATCGCTCACCGATGCGATGACTCAGTAATGCGCACCCATGGAAACCGCCAAGTGTTCCTTAGGCGAAGCAGAGGTTACGCTCCAGCACCCATAAGGCTCGAAGCCAAATCAAAACGGTGCGTTGTCGGTTTAGGCGGCGAATTAAACAATACAGCCTGCGTTTTGCTTGAGGATAAAGCCTTCATCAGCCAACACATCGGCGACGTGGAAAACGTGGAAACGCGCATGTTTCTTCAAGAAGCCACAAATCACCTCTACAGCTTAACCAACTGCCACGCTGAAACTGTGGTTTGTGACTTGCACCCAAAATTCACCACAACCGCACTGGCCAAGGAGATGGCGGAAGCAGACGGTTCACCGCTGATTCAGGTTCAGCATCACCACGCGCACGCCGCCGC
>JBEKEO010000314.1:0-3604 GCA_050013795.1 Bacteroidales bacterium | reverse complement strand
TAACCCTTGACCACGTTCTGCGCGACCGCGTACTCCACATATTTGTAAGCCCAGTAATCCGTGGGCACATCCGAAAAGGTGGCGGTAGCCGGCCCCGTGGGCACGTTCGCATCGCCGCCGGCCAGGGCGCGGGAAATATACACCGCCATCTGATCACGGGTCACGGGATCGGTGGGCTTATAGGTGCCATCGGAGTAGCCGGTGACGATGCCCGCGTCGACGCAGGCCAGAATCTGATCCAGCGCCCAGAACGCCGGCTGCACGGGCACATCAGGGAAGCTCACTAGGACGTAATGCGGCTTCGTCGCCGTGGTCGATCCCCCCGCGTTGCTCGCGATCAGGCTTACCGTGTAGCTCCCCGCGGCCGCGTACTGGTGACTCGGGTTCTGCTGGGTCGAACTCCCCCCATCACCGAAGTCCCACGCCCATGCCGTCGGCCCGCCCGTCGAAAGATCGCTGAAATCGACCGTCAGCGGGGCCGCACCCGCGGTCGGCGTCGCGGAGAAACCTGCCACCGGGGGGGTCACCGCTAAGTGCACCATCTGGCTGTTCATCGCCTCAGCCACCCAGCAGGAGCCGTCGGTGGAATTCACCGAGACAGAGGAGGCGGCATACTCGCCCCCCCGCCAGAGCTCGGACCCGCTCGCCGCGAGGTGTACCACCTGGTTGCTGCCCGTATTCGCCACCCAGCAGGAACCGTCCGCGGATTTCGCCGAGACGGACGCCGGCTCGGCGAACGGCACCTCGCTGGGGGATCGCCACAGCTCCGTCGCATCGGGGGAGAGATGCACGACTTGGTTGCTGCCAGTATCCGCCACCCAGCAGGTGCCGTCCTTGACGTTCACAGAGACCGAGTTGGGGCCCGTGAAACCGCTGACCCGCTCCAGCATGCTCCCGTCGGTCTTGACGTGCACCACCTGATTGTTGCCGGTATCGGCCACCCAGCAGGAGTCGTCCGCGGGATCCACCGAGACGCAGGCCGGGCCGCTGAACCCGGTGATCGCCTGTTGCGTGCCGGCCCCCAGATACACCACTTGGTTGTTGAAGGTATCGGCCACCCAGCAGGCGCCGTCCTTGGGGCTCACGGAGATCGAGGAGGGATTGTTGAACCCGCCGACCCGTGCCAGCTCAACGCCGTCCAACCCGACCTGCACCACTTGGTTGTCGCTCGAGTCAGTTACCCAGCAGGATCCATCAGTCTGGTTCACCGACACGGAGGAGGGCCAGGAGAACCCTCCGGCCCACGCCAGCATCTTACCATCCGCCGCCACGCGCACCACTCTGTTGTCGCCGGTGTCGGCCACCCAGCACGAGCCGTCCGTAGGATTCACCGAGGCGGCAGAGGGCCGGTTGAAGTCGCCCGTCCCCCGCCACAGCTCGGTCCCATCCGCGGCCAGGCGCACCACCTGGTTGTTGCTGGCGCCTGCTACCCAGCAAGAGCCGTCCGCGGGATTCACCGAGACGGCGACGGCATTGAAGGGCCCCAAGCCCCGCCACACCTCGCTCCCGCTCGGCGACAGATGCACCACTTGATTGTCGCCGGTGTCCGCCACCCAGCAGGTGCCGTCCCCGGAATCCACCGAGACCGCACGCGGGCTGCTGAACCCAGTGAACTGGTGCAGCAGCGTACCGTCAGCCCCCAACTGCACGACCCGGTTGTTCCCCGTGTCCGAGACCCAGCAGGAGCCGTCGGTGGGGTTCACGGAGACGCAAGAAGGGCCGCTAAGAGTGAAAGCCGCCGCCGTCAAGGTGCCGTCGGCGGCCACGCGGACGACTCTGTTGTTGCTGGTATCGGCCACCCAGCAGGAGTGATCCGAGGGATTTGCGCAGACAGAGCCGGGCGAGTTCAACCCCGTGATTGTCCGTAGTATGCTGCCCGTCGGCCCCAGATGCAGTACCTGGTTGTTGCCGGTATCCGCCACCCAGCAGGAGCCGTCGGAGGAATCCACGGAGACGGAAGAGGGGTTCTTGTATGGACCGGACCCCACCGACGAGCCGTTGGCGCTCACCTGCCCCACCGCGCTGCCGGCGGTGTCTGCGAACCAGCAACTGCCATCCGCGGGGTCCACCGAGACGGAATCTGCGGAGAACCCGGCCCGCTCCAGTTCGATGCCGTCGGCCCCCACCTGCACCAGCTGATGGTTGCCGGGATCGGCCACCCAGCACGACCCGTCCGTAGGATTCACCGAGACCGAGGCCGGCCCGCTGAATCCACCCACCCGCGCGAACACGATGCCGTCGGCCCCCAGGTGTGTGAGGCGGGGAGCCCCCCGCTCCCCCACCCAGCAGGAGCCGTCCGTGGGATCCACCGAAACCGCGCTGGGTCCAGAATATGGGCCACGCCATGATCGAGACAGTGCGGCCCCGCTCGAGGACAGGTGGACCACGTCGCCGCCACCCGTGTCCGCTACCCAGCACGAGCTATCCGTGGGATTGACCGAGACGCAATTGGGCTGGGTGAACCCGGTGATCTGCTGGAGTACGGTGCCATCAGTCTTCAGGTGCACTACCAGGTTGGTGGCGGAGGTATCTGCCACCCAGCAGGACCCGTCCGTAGGATTTGCCGAGACAGAGACCGGGGCGTTGATCACGCCGAACTTCTGGGAGCTGCCATCGGCCGCCACGCGCACGACTTGGTTGGCGCCCGTATCCGCCACCCAACAGGACCCGTCCGCGGGATCCATCGAGACGGAGGAGGGGCCCGTGAATCCGCCGAACTTCCCCAACACCGTGCCATCAGACTTCAGATGGACTACCTGGCCGCCGGCGGCATCCGCCACCCAGCAAGAACTGTCCGAGGGATTCACAGAGACCGAGGCCGGGCCAGAGAAGCCGCTGAATGTCCCCAGCGCCTTCCCGTCGGCCCCCACGTGCACCACCTGCTCGCTGACAGTGTCCGCCACCCAACAAGAGCCGTCTGTGGGGTCCACGCAGACGGACTGGGGATACAGGAAGGCTGTGTTCTGACTCAGGATCGCCCCGTCCGTGGCCACGTGGAGCACGGTGCTGCCCGCCGCCGCCCAGCACGAGCCGTCCTTCGGGTTCACCGACACCGAGTAGAATGTGCCAAACGGGCTGCGCCAGGCCTCGACCACGGTCTCCGCCCTCGCTGGGAAGACGACAACCAAGAGCAGTACAGGTACAGCCGCCACCCACACCCAGTTTCTCATCTTAGGCCTCCTCTACCACCAGAGCGCCTCGCGGGGCGAAGCCATCGAGACAGCAGCCGCAAGACAGAAAAGAGCTGACAGCGGAGCGATCCGAGAGAAGCCGCGAGCAGCCATCGTACACCCCCTGCTCTGCGCCAAGGCGCAGACCCTCGTAGTGCGGCCCGCAAGGACCGGCCGATACCGCCAGTATAGCACAAGGGGGGCGGCAAAGCAGCAGACGCGGCATTCCAGTTCCGTCCGGGATGCTTTCTCAATATGCTCCCATACCCTCCTCCGCGTCGGCATCACCGCCGCTACCCACAGCCCCTGGTAGATGAAGTCAGCCCGAGGCACCGCTACAGTGGCGCAGGGTGCTGCGCACCGTTGAGCATGCCGGATGCGCATGGCGACGAGCGCATCGGGGCTGCACTCGGAACGGGACCCGAGATCCTGAA
>JBEKEO010000313.1:0-2510 GCA_050013795.1 Bacteroidales bacterium | reverse complement strand
TAATAATACCTAAAACTCTTCATTTAAAATTAATTGTTAAGATTTTTACTATCATCTTTTTTTTTTATAATTTTGAATATGCAATTCTCTTTAAAAACCATTTAAAATTTATAAATATGAAAAAGCTGCTTTTTACATTCATCCAGTTTGCTTTTGTTACCAGCATAATGGCTGGAACACAATTTTACAGGGCAATCTACCGTGACGACCCTTCAACAACCATTGATATTGAATGGTGTGATAATGGCGCTTCTACAGGTGCAATGGTATATTACGATGTGGTTGATCATGGAACCACATATACAAGCTACACCTATAATCATGGCATTGACGCGACGACAACCACATATAGTCTGAAAAATGAATTTTCAAGGATTACAGGTTTAACACCAAACACTATATATTATTTTGTAATTCATGATGCCAGTGGTACCAGCGCCAGGATGTATTTCAAAACTTTACCCAATATCAATACTGCTACTATAACATTTGCTGCCTGCGGTGACAGCCGTGCCGGGACAACATCAGGTGGCACTAATACAGACAGGGCTAATAACTGTATACTGATGGGGAAAGTCCGTCCCGATTTTGCTACATTTAACGGGGATTTTGTTTATGGCGGGAGTACAACAAACTGGACAGACTGGTTTACAGATTGGCAAAGTACACTGGGATCGATCGGACACATAGTACCGATAATACCTGTGAAGGGAAACCATGAAGCTTCAGCCGATATATACAATGTATTTGATGTCCCAACATCCACCCAATATTACGCGTTGCAGATAGCAGGAAATTTATTGAGAATATAT
This sequence comes from Bacteroidales bacterium, assembly GCA_050013795.1. Lineage (GTDB taxonomy): Bacteria > Bacteroidota > Bacteroidia > Bacteroidales > CG2-30-32-10 > CAWHOW01. The sequence continues at coordinate 1,698 of JBEKEO010000313.1, read as the reverse complement.
TCTTTAAATTCAGAAGTAGGAGGAACAACAGCTGTATGCGATGCTACAGAACAAACATGGCTTCACAATGACCTGGTAAATTATACAGGTACAGCCAACGAGCCTTACTGGAAGTTTGCCCAATGGCACGAACCTTTTGTGCCGCATTGTTATTATTCAGCAAATACCACTTTAAGTAATTGCTGGGCTCCGGATTTTCTGACATATAATGTAAAGCTGTGTTGTGAAGCGCATGCCCATTGTACAAAATATACCTGGCCTATAGTTCAATCTTCTTCGGGCAGCGCCGACCATGGCTTTATCCGCGATGATGTGAACGGAACCGTTTATATTGGAGAAGGACAATTTGGCGCACCTTTTCACACAGGGTCGCCTATCATTACTTATGCATGGATACGCGACGCTGAGTTAACTTTTTATGGTTTTCATCTTATTTGTGTAACTAAAGCAAAAATTGATGTCCGCACTTTAGAGGAGGTTAATGTTACCAGCGTGGGACAGGTTGCGGTAACTGATCCCGAATGCACACTGCCTTCAGGTGTAACCATATGGACCCCGTCAAACGGCAGCCCTCTTACACTTACTTATTCCGGAACATTGACTGATGTACCTAACAATTTACAGGAAAATAAATTTCTTAAGGTGTTCCCTGTACCTTCCAGCGACAAGGTTACCATTTCCTTTGCGAAACTCACAGACGATGCTCAGCTGGAAATATACAACAGCCTGGGTGAAGAAGTAAAAACAGTACCAGTGGCAATCGGCGCTGAATTTAAAGAACTAAATATTGCTGATTTGCCTATTGGAACGTATAATGGTTTCTTAAAAAATAAAAGCGGCACACAGTGTTGTAAATTTACACGTGTTAAATAAAACATTTTAATGGCGCGCAGATCATCTGCACTATATTTTAACAAATGAAGTACTTATTAATGCGGATCAATGATCCGCATTATTTTTTTTGATAATATGTGTAACTTGAGATAGAAGGGAATAACTTATAAATAATGATTAATCAGCATTACCTAATCTTTTTCTCTGGGCAGATTTAATTTAGTGCCTGTTTTATCTATCCACCACCAGTCTTCATAGTAATCATTTTTAACTTTTGATTTAATACCATCCTTAAATCCATCCTGATGTACAAGATTATATTGAAAATTGATAATTAATTTATTTGTTTTATCAATAAACCCCCATTTATCTTCCTCGTCTTCCAGCACAGGAGCTAAGCCGCTATGAAATAAACCGGCGTCCGAATATTGATAAGCAATTACTATTTTTTTTGTTTTCATGTTGATAAATCCAAATTCATCTCCCCATTTGGAAACAGGAAACAAGTCATTTTCCAATTTAACATTCCCAAACCAGATATTACCTTTGTTGAATTTATGTTTTCCCGAATCTGAATTATAAAATGTAAAAAGAACAAAAACGGATTTATCCATAGTATCACCCACAATACTCCTTTGTTTATTAATCCAGCGAACATTTTTTGCAGTATCCATCACCATCAAATGCCCGTAAGTATCCCAATTTCCTATATTGAGATAAATTGTATTATTAATCCTTTTACCTGTTGTATCAATTAAAAAATAATGTATAGTATCTTTTAGCGAAGCTATTCCATTATAAAAAGGATTATTGGCTGAATATTTATAACAGCGAATTGCAATTTTCCCGTGCTTATTGATATAT
>JBEKEO010000312.1:0-2567 GCA_050013795.1 Bacteroidales bacterium | reverse complement strand
TTGAACCTATATTTGGGAACAGTATAAATGAATATAGGAGATTTCTGGTCAATAGGATAGTGCCAATCAGCGGCACAATCTATGTCGGATGGAAGCAACCTAATGAAGAAAATATTACTGTCGGGTTCGACCTTACAAATAATGAAGACAGCAGAATTTTTTATAATGTAGGCAGCGGCTGGTCAAACAGCATGTACCCGGGTGCATTGATGATACGTCCGGTAGTTGGAAGAGATTTGCCATCAGGGATAAATGAAATACCTCAATCTAAAAACGAAATAAAAGTATTTCCAAATCCTTCATCCGGAGATAATATTTCAATAGATATACCTGCCCTGAATGGTCAGGATGTTTCAAAATTTTCTATTCATTTGTATGATATGTTAGGTAATGAAGTTTACAGTTCCCGTTTCACAAACAAGATTAACGTTTCGGGATTGCAAAACGGAATGTACTTACTTAACATTTCTTCAAATGACAATATTAGCAGGTATATTACAAAACTTACCATTATAAAATAATTTTTTTCTTCTGCTATGATCGATGAATTTGAAGTTGCTGAAGAAGAACAGGAGTTATTTGAGCATTATCATATAATAGTAGATAAAGGGCAAAGCCTGCTGAGGATAGATAAATTCCTGCTTAATCGTATTGAAGGTGTTTCCCGGAGCAAGATACAAAGTGCTGCCCATGCCGGAAATATTTTAGTGAATGATATTTCTGTTAAGCCAAATTACAAAGTTAAACCCGGCGATATAATTTCAATTGTTCTTGCGAATCCCCCTCATGAAATTGATCTTATTCCGCAAGATATTCCCATAAACATTGTTTATGAAGACGATGATATTATCGTGATAAATAAGGAAGCAGGACTTGTTGTCCATCCTGGCTATGGCAATTATACAGGCACTCTGGTAAATGCCCTGATTTATCATTTTCAAAAAGAGGAAAAAGAAGAAGAAAACCGGCCGATGCTTGTTCATCGCATTGACAAGAACACTTCAGGAATAATTCTCGTTGCTAAAAATGAAATGGCTCAGGCAAAACTGGCAATGGAATTTTTCGATCACACTATCAAAAGGAAATATGTAGCGCTTGTGTGGGGCGACTTTCAGGAAGACGAAGGAACCATTACCGGCAATATCGGAAGAAATCCGAAAGACAGAAAAGTGATGACCGTTTTTCCCGATGGTGAAACCGGTAGAATAGCCATTACACATTATAAAGTGCTGGAGCGTTTCGGGTATATTACCTTAATCGAATGTCAGCTTGAAACAGGTCGTACACACCAGATACGCGTACATCTAAAATATGCAGGACATCCTCTTTTTAATGATGAAAGCTATGGCGGAAATATTATCCTGAAAGGGACAACATTTACAAAATACAAACAGTTTGTGGAAAATTGTTTCAAGCTATTGCCCCGTCAGGCATTGCATGCTAAATCACTGGGCTTTATACATCCTTCAACCGGTAAATATATTTCCTTCGATTCGGAAATGCCAGAAGATATGCAATGTGTTATTGATAAGTGGAAAAGATATATTTCTGATAAAAAGAATGAGTGGGAGGAATGAGTTATTTATTATTGAGTTATTAGGTTATTAATTCTCATATAAATTTAACCGCAAAGTCCGCAAAGGTGGTGCAAAGTTCGCAAAGATTCTTTTTTTTTAATCTAAAATCTAAAATCACTCTAACTGCCTACTGCCGCTTTTATCATTCTTCCTTATATAATATTATACAACCCATCCCTTTCAGCAGGAATCCTTTTGGCATCAATTATCATTTTATGAATCTCTTCTGTTGTCAGCACTGGGTTTTGCTCTTCAACTCCTGCCATGGAATATATACGTGTAGAATCTTCAATAGTGCCGTCAATATCATCCACCCCGAACGACAATGAAAGTTGGGTTGTCCCTTTTCCGATCATTGGCCAGTATGCTTTCAGGTGTTTAATATTATCGAGGTATATGCGGCAAATGGCATAATTCCTCAAATCTTCAGTGATCGAAGTTTCTTTAAGGGAACTTAATTCATTATTTTTATTCCTGTATTTAAGCGGGATAAAAGCATTGAACATTCCAGTCCTGTCCTGCAATTGCCGTAATCTTTCAAGATGGTCTATCCTTTGCCGGTAACCTTCAATATGTCCGTACAGCATGGTTGCATTCGATGGGATGCCGCATTTATGAGCCGCCTCATGTATTTCAAGCCATGTATCTCCTGTTGGTTTATTTTTGCAAATCTGTTTCCTTATATCTTCCGAAAAAATCTCAGCGCCTCCGCCCGGAATAGAATTCAAACCTGCGTCTTTTAGTATTTCAAAACCTTCCTTATTTGTTTTTCCTGATTTCCGGAACATATAATCCAGTTCAATTGCAGTAAAAGCTTTAATATGTATATTGCCTGCCCGCTTCGCCGAAGCGAGGCGAGCAATATTCCTTATTTCGTTTAATAATCGGGCATAATAATAAATGTCTCTTTCGGGATGAACGCCGCCGACTATATGAATTTCGGAAATATTTTTCTTTAATGCTTTGTTAATAATATCAATTATTTCTTCT
>JBEKEO010000311.1:0-2575 GCA_050013795.1 Bacteroidales bacterium | reverse complement strand
CAAGCACCACCACTTATTCTTTTATAGATAATATTGATGATAAATTTCTGGTATTAACCGATTCATACGCCTCTACAAAAAAGTTGATGTTGTATGATCCGGCAAAAGGAATAAATCACACAAAAGAATTGGTTAAACCATATAAAGATATATTAATACAGGCAACTGTATCGAAAAACAAAATCATTTGCTTATATTATCTGAATGGTCAATATGATGTAAGAATTAATGATTTTGAAGGCAACGTATTAAAAAGTATACCCTTCCCTACCGGCTGCACAGTTTCCGGTTTTGAAATGAGTACGATGAAAGATGAGACATTTTGTTTTGTAAGATCCTTTTATTTCCCAAGTGTGGTTTTCCGGCTTGATATGAATGATCTAAGTTTTGCTCCGCTGGATATTACTCATATTGCTTTTGATCAAAAAAGATATGAAACAAGTTATGTTACATATATGTCAAAAGACAGCGTTGAAATTCCAATGTATTTAACCTATAAAAAAGGACTAAAACGAAAGGGAGATAGTCCCACGGTTCTTTATGGTTACGGGGGATTTGGAACTATTATGGCCCCTTTCTTTAATCCAAGCACCATAGTTTGGATGGAAAGCGGAGGCATACTAGCTGTTCCTGCCATTCGCGGAGGTGGTGAAGAGGGAACTAACTGGCATAAGAGTGCTGTAAGATTAAAAAGATTTAATGCTTTCAATGATTTTATATACGCAGCAAAATTCTTAATTGATAGCGGATACACAAACCCGAATAAACTTGCCATTGAGGGAGCTTCAAATGGGGGTTTATTAGTAGGTGTTGCGATGATACAAAAGCCTGAATTATTTAAAGCTGCAATTCCCGAAGTGGGTGTTATGGATATGCTCAGGTATCAGAATTTTACAATAGGCTCTGCATGGAAGAGTGAATATGGAATAAGTTCAGATAAAAATAGTTTTGAAAATTTATATAAATATTCACCACTTCACAATATTAAACAAGGCATTAAGTATCCTGCAACATTAGCCATTACATCTGAAAATGACGATAGGGTTTCGCCACTTCACACTTATAAGTTTATAGCCACTTTGCAGGAAAAAGGAGATAATTCAGTTCCGTATCTAATGTACGTTAATAAAACAGCAGGACATAATGGTTCTTATGTTTTTGAACAACGACTTCATTCAGAAGCGTTGAGGCTTGCCTTTCTTTATGATATTCTTGATGTAAGTTCCATCGGTTTGTGGTAATTGGATAAGAAAGAAAAGGCTACAATTTTCCAAACAAATCGTAAGCTTCTACCGATGTAATTTTTACATTGCAGAACTGCCCGACAAGGTTGGTTTTACCTTTGGCTTTAATTAGAACTTCATTATCCACTTCGGGGGAATCGTATTCGGTGCGGCCTACAAGATAATCGTTTTCTTTCCTGTCGATAATAACTTTCAGGGTTTTACCAATTAAGGCTTTATTCTTTTCAAAAGATATATCCTGCTGAAGTTGCATTAATGCATCTACTCTTTGCTGTTTTACTTTAGCACTTATATTATCTATTAATTTAAATGCCTTGGTAGATTCTTCATGCGAATAAGTAAAAACTCCCAACCTATCGAACTTAACATCGCTAACAAAGTTCATTAACTCATTGAAGTCTTTCTCCGTTTCGCCTGGGTAGCCAACAATTAATGAAGTGCGAAGAGCAATACCGAGAACTTCTTTTTTAATTTTCTCAATTAATTTCACTGTTCCCTTTTTATCAATTGCCCTGTTCATAGATTTAAGCAGCTTATCGCTTATATGCTGAAAAGGAATATCAAGATACTTGCAGATGTTTTCGCGTTCATGAATCACATTTAAAACATCCATAGGGAAAGCGGCAGGATAAGCATATTGCAGACGTATCCATTCTATGTTCTTTATATCGGATAGTTTCTCAAGCAAAGAAGCAAGCTTTCGCTTTTTATAAATATCAACACCGTAATATGTCAGATCCTGGGCTATAAGCACAAGTTCTTTTACTCCCTGTTCTGTCAGTAAAGATGCCTCATTAATAATTTCCTTAATAGGTTTGGAAATATGTTTTCCTCTTATCAATGGAATGGCGCAGAAAGAGCATTTACGATCGCAACCCTCGGCTATCTTTAAATATGCATAATGCTGGGGAGTTGTTAAATACCTTTCGCCAAGCAATTCTTTTTTATAATCGGCATCGAGGGAACTTAAAATCTTTTTTAAATCATTCACCCCAAAATAGGCATCCACTTCAGGGATTTCTTTTTTTAATTCTTCGTAATAGCGGGCAGAAAGACAACCCGTAACAATTACTTTCTTCACTGTTCCGGCCTTTTTAGCAGCAACTACATTTAAAATTGTATCAATGGATTCCTGTTTGGCATCGTTAATAAAACCACAGGTGTTGATGATAACGATATCATGAGGTTCGGAAGAATCGTGAGATACCTTAAAATTGGCAGCATCAAGCTGCTTTAGCATAACCTCCGAATCAACCAGGTTCTTAGAACAACCAAGCGTTATAACATTAACTGTTAAATTAGATATAGGTTTTGTTTTCAAGGAGGAATCA
>JBEKEO010000310.1:0-2589 GCA_050013795.1 Bacteroidales bacterium | reverse complement strand
ACCCCCCGCCTCATCACCCCCACAGAAAATAATTAGACTGTCATTCCGAATGAAACGAAGTGGAATGAGGAATCTAATACTTACAAATACTAGTTTTTCTAACATCAGTTATAATGTAAAATTTACTATTCCATTATTTTTTATAGCTGGGAATATGTTTCTTTAAAATATCTTCGGGAAGTTTGATATACAGGAATGCATCGCATTTGCCAATATCCATCTTTTGTTCCAGTTGCTTTTCCAGCGCATTGGCAACAAATGGCAACAGTATTTTCGATTTTTCAAAGTAATGTATCAGTGTTCTTATAGAACTTACACCCACCCTGAGCTGCGCACGAAAACAGTCTTTGTCGGAATTCAAAACCTGCTTTATGAACATGTGTTCGTCAACATAAGTTTGAAACGACTCTCTTTCCCCCTTCAATGATTCATAAAAAGCAAGAGTCTTTTCTTTCACCGTATCGCCAAATTCCTCATGATGCAAGGAAGCTTTGAATTCATCCATTTTAACCGAAATACCGTTTAATTTATTCAGTGTGTCTTTTCTCAGCACAGCCAGGTTTTCCTTGCTAATATCTTTGCCGTACAGTATATCAACCAGGGGGAAACTGAACATTTTTGGTTCTTTGCTGAAAAGCCCATCCTTTTTATTCTCTTCCAAAGCTGACTCTTTTATATATGTTCCGATAATACCATCCACCAGCAAAAATTCCTCTTTATCCATGATTGATTTGCTTATTTCAGGTATCAGGCTGTCTTCATCATCAGAGGTTTCATGATAGAACCAGTGTCCGCCAAGTTCCATAATTTCCTTATCCATCAGTTCCAGCCAGTTAAATACGTAAATGGATTTCAGCACCCAGGCTCCATATTCATTCAGCCATTTTTTGTACTGTTGCTCTATAGTCTGAGCCCTATGAATTAAAACAATATCTTCTTTGGTTTTATGTTTAACTCTTTTAACAGCTTCGATGTTCTTATGCATTTCGATATTCTTTTCTGCTTCCTGTAGTGCGGCTTCCGGGTCATTTGGAATGGAGAAAGAATAATAATAAGTAATTATATGCCTCATCGGAAATAATTCAATCTGTGCAAAAAGAGCAATATTAAAAGGCATTACCGAGTTCAATTTCATCTTTTCCGCACACAGGTACAGGTAATAAAAATATATCCCTTCTATGTTCAGGTTCACATTCGTATTCGTTCTATTAAAGAAATTTACTTTCATAGCATATTATTTTGATGGAGCAGCAAGCTCTGTTAAAAATAAAAAAACATCGCATCGGTTCATATCAGTATTCATGGATAATTTCTTTTTCAGCGCATCATAAACAAAAGGAATAAGCACATTGGTATCCCTGTAAAATTCAATAAGGGTTGCTATACTGCATATTCCTGCATTTAATTTGTAATAGGAAACATCCTCTCCTGCGTTTATAGCCTGTTTGAAGTACATTTGCTCGTCTATGGTATTCTGAAAGTTTTTTGTCTCCGTTTTTATCCTGCTATATTCATCACTAATATAAGGTTGTATATCTATGCTAAAGGGTCCCTGCTGTATCACTGATTTTAAATTTTGTAATATTTGAATCAGACTTTGTCCACAACGCATCATTTCCGTACGAGCAATAGCCAGAGTTTCTTTAGTGATACAAGGAATAAACGGGAATTGAAATAACGGAAAGCTATAGAAGTCAGCCGGTTCATTAATCTGCTCCTGATCAATCATTTTCCCTTTTTTTATTAAACGAATATCAGGATGCAGCATCAGGAATTTTCTCCTGCCCTCGATATCTATAAGCAAATCACCAACTTCATTCATCAGAGGGTCTTGTTTTCTGACATCTTTTTCATTTGAATATTCTGTAAACTCTTCCGAATAGACAGTTTGCTGGTCAAAAAGGTCAACCCAGTTCGTAATGTTATGCTCGCAAAAAGAATCTTCAAATATCTTTACCAATGTTTTTTTCATTGCACCGGCAATTGAGGATATTCTGTTCTTTATCAGCATAGCCATATGGTCTTTATGTTTCATGACTGAAAGGGCTTTCAGTGAATTGATCAACTCATCGTATGCAGCCGGGGGTAAAACTTCATCAAAATTTTTAACAGTCTTTTTGCAGCTTTCGAGTATGAATTTATCAGTCCATTTTGACCGATTGTGGTATGTATTAATAAAATCCGGAAGAAGGGAATTGAAATAAAGCTTCTCAGCTGTCAAATAAGAGCAGTAAAAATAAACTGACTCAATAGACAGCTTTGTATCATCTTTTTCTCTATTTATGTAAACAGTTTCCATTTGGAATTGTTTTCCGCTATAACGAAAATACTAAATAATTTAGTATTTTTTACCTATAATTTTTTTTATTTTATAATATTCACTTAGTTATACTTTAAAATTCTCAATTTTCGTGCCAGCCATGTATTGCACAAATCAATTTTACGATCAGTAAAAGAGAATTTTACCATGCTTTGGGAAAATGAATTTAAATGCTTAGGAATTTAATAAAGAAAACAGAAAATCAATGGCTTAATTAACTTTAATGACTTAACCCTAAAGTTAAATTTACTATTTCTTCATATTGGAAA
>JBEKEO010000309.1:0-4406 GCA_050013795.1 Bacteroidales bacterium | reverse complement strand
GCATCGCGTGAAATACATTTCATTGTATTTATCATTCAGGCATGCTTCGCCTTCATTATTAACAGTATTAATATTTTCCCCAATTGAAACAGGAGTACTCCATGAACCCTTTTTATCCATTGCCGTAAGCCAGAGGTCAGAAAAACTTTGCCCTGTCCAAGCGTCAAAATCTTTACCTGTAGAACCTTCCCGTGTTGATGTAAATACAATAGACTTATAATTTTTACTATACCACGCCGGGGCAAAATCCATATCTTTAGTATTAAGTTGAGTTTCAGGTTTCACTACATATCTTGTGGGATTATCCCTCCATTGCTGTGCCAATGTACACGATTCAGCCCCTTTTGCACCACGGGCATCTGTAGGCACAAGATCTTTATAGGCATTATATTCAACTACGGCATCTTCATATTTTTCATTTACCTTTAGCATATCAGCATAGTATAATGTAGCCAGTGGATCCGGATATTTAATACTTACTGCTTTTTTATACCATGTTTCTGCCTGTTTGGTATCATTTGTCAGCCGGTAACATTCAGCTATCTGGTAAACAATGCGGGCTCTTTCTGCTTTATTTCTTTTAATGTGGGTGTATGCCCTTTTATACAATCCAATGGCATCATAATATTGAAAATATTTATAAGCATTGTCGGCATCTTGTGCCCAGTTTTTCTGTGAATAGGATCTTGAAATCAATAGTCCTGCAAAAATGAAAGTTAAAAGGAATACTCTAAAAATTTTCATATACTTAGTTATTTAATTAGTATTTTAATGTGGCTGCTAAAATAAGGAAAATATTTTCAAGAAAAAAAATAATTTCTACGAACTTAATCTTTCTAACATATAAAAAGGCAAATTACATTACTTAAATTGTTAATTCATATACAACTAGACAATATATTAATATATCACTTTATGCTATTATTTTCATTCAAGATTTCAAAATTAATTAATTTATATAACAATTAAGGAAAATACTTATCCTATTAAATTTTTTTCTGGATCTGAATAATTATTTTTTGTTTTTTTTTCAGAAGGGTTTTCTTCATTTTTAATATCTAATCCTTCTTTCAGTTTATCAGCATGTGCCTTCAATTCCTGTTTTAGAGGATCGATTGTTTTATTTACTTCTTCTGTAATATCTGTTGCTGCAGTTCTTATTTTTATAATTCCTTTAACTAAACTCTTTGTTATTTCCGGAATTTTATGAGGACCGAACAAAATAAATACTGCTAAAAAAATAAGAAATAATTCTCCCGTTGACATCTTAAATTAAAAAGGTATAAAGGAAATAATTAATTCATTTTAAAAAAATATTTCTATTTACAAAAATAAAAAAAACCCCGAATTAACGGGGTTTAAAACTATAGAAATTTGTTATTTTTTAGGGTTTAACAGCGCTTTCTTTGCCTTTTTCCTTTCAATCCATTGAAGAGTATCATAAGCAACAGGAGTAGCATTAAGAACTGAAGAGTAAGTTCCGATTACAACACCAATCAACAAAGCAAATGCAAATCCCCTTATAACTTCGCCGCCGAAAATGAACATGGATAATAAGACCATAAAAGTAATACCTGATGTGTTCAATGTACGGCTAAGTGTGCTGTTAATTGCATCGTTCATATTGGTTTTCATATCGCGTTTCGGGTACAGGTTCTGATATTCACGTATCCTGTCGAAGATAATTACGGAGTCCATGATTGAATAACCTATAATTGTAAGGATAGCCGCAATAAAATCCTGGCCGATTTCTAAGCTGAAAGGCAGGATTCCATTAAATATCGAGAAGATGGAAATTACTATAAAAGGAAACGTATGGCAATGTATATGAAAATCATCATAAGGGAGAAAAATACGGCAAGGAATGCCGACTTCAACAAACTATATGCAATGGTTGGTTCAATTTTTTGCGAACTTAATCTTCCAAGCACTTTCTTTTCATCATGCGACATAAAATCTGCCAGCGATAGCTTTGTATTGAAAAATGGCTTAAGTCCTGTATATAATTTTGATTCAACTATTGAATCTGCCGATATGGTTTTATCATCTATTTTATATGAAGTGGTTATTTTAACCTGGTTGCTTGGACCAAAAGTTTTCACTTCAGGAATATTCCCACCGAATTGTTTGCCCAGTGCCGCACTCAGATCAGCTGTTTTGATATCATTATCAAATCTTACAACGAATGTCCTTCCTCCAAGGAAGTCTATTCCTCTTTTTAGTCCCCTAGTTGAAAGTGAAATTATTCCAGCAACAACGAGTAACAGAGAAAGAGCATAGAAAGTTTTCCTTACGCCAATAAAATCAATATGAACATTGGTAAGGAAATTTTTTGTGAATTTATTCCATACTTTAATTTCCATGTTTTTATCCATCATCCAGATGAAAACTAAGCGAGTGATAAAAATAGCACAGAACAATGAACTGATGATACCGATGATAAGTGTGGTTGCGAACCCTTGCACCGGACCTGAACCAAAAATATAAAGCACGATACCCGTAAGCAGTGTTGTTACGTTACTGTCGATAATGGCCGAATATGCATGTTTGTATCCATCGTTAACGGCAAGCCTTATGCCTTTCCCCGCTCGGATCTCTTCACGAATACGCTCGTAGATAATTACGTTCTTGTCAACGTCCATACCTATTGTTAGGACCAATCCGGCAATACCAGGTAATGTCAGAACTGCACCAAGTGAAGCAAGAATACCGAATACAAAGAACATGTTTGTAAATAGTGCAATGTCGGCAACCATACCCGAACGGTTATAATAGAACACCATAAATAGTAAAGTCAGGATGAAGGCTACTATGAACGACCAGAAACCTGCGTTGATAGCTTCCTTACCAAGTGTAGGCCCTACAATAGCTTCTTCAACAATTTTGGCAGGAGCCGGAAGTTTACCGGCTTTCAGCACGTTGGCAAGGTCTTTTGCTTCATCAATGGTAAACTGCCCAGTGATTTGTGAATGTCCATTAGGGATTTCACTTTGAACTACAGGTGCTGAATAAATATAATTATCGAGGGCTATGGCAATGCATTTCCCGATATTATCAGCAGTTAAGCGTTTCCATGTTTTTGCTCCATCAGAGTTCATCGACATGGATATTTCATTTGAACTATTTTGCCCAAGATCCTGGCGTGCATCTGTTATGGCGCTTCCATCTATCGGAGCTTTTCCGTAATGATTGGTTACATGGATAGCATATAAACGCAAGGTGGTTTTTTTCTCATCAAACGGTTTAACATCCCACATGAACCTAAGGGAATTGGGGAATATTGCTTTTACCTGTTCGGTGGCAAGCATTTTGTTGACCCTTGCAGTGTCAATAATGGCGCTGTAGCCAACCACAGGTCCTTTGCTGTAATATGATTTCCCGTCTTTCTGGTCAATAGCTGGCCTCAGGTAAGCAAACAGCGGGTTCTTTTTGGCGTATTCCTCAAACGATTGCTGGTTAGCAAGGTCTTTGCCCTTGGCAGTGGTATCTTTTTTAAGTTTAGTTACAAGCGAAGTGGTGTCAGCCTGAGCCTTTTTTGTGCTATCCTGTTTTAATAACTTTTTATCATTCTTGGCTAAATCTTTTTTATCCTTTTTCAGGTCAGTTTTCTTATTGTCGGCAAGTGAAGAGGTATCTTTTTTTGTTGTGGTATCTCCCTTTGCCAATAAACCCAGTTTTTTGTTTGCATCTTCAAGGTATGAGAATACATCCTTACACTCATATGTTTCCCAGAATTCAAGCTTTGCTGTGCTTTGTAATATTTTCCTTACACGTTCGGGCTCTTTTACACCGGGAAGTTCAACAAGAATACGTCCTGCCGTTGAAAGTTTCTGAATGTTTGGCTGTGTAACCCCGAATTTATCTATACGTGTTCTTAAAATATTAAATGTCCTGTCGATAGCATCATTGGCTTCTGTCTTAATAACGGCAAGCACTTCGTCGTTGGTAGAGTTGTAGTTTATCTTATCCTTCAGGTCAACGGTGTTGAAAACAGAGGAAAGCTTAAAGCCGGGATCGATGGTTTTTATGGCTTCGCCAAATAGGCTCACATAATCTTTCGTACTCGTTTTCTCCAGCTCATTCGCCTTATCTATGGCTTGCAGGAAAACCCTGTTCTGACTGTTATTCGACATTTCTTTGATAACATCAACCACCGAGATCTCGAGTGTAACATTCATACCGCCTTTAAGGTCGAGGCCAAGGTTAATTTCCCTGTCCTGGCATTCTTTATAAGTATATTTTCTTATCAGGATATTATATACCACTTCGTTCTGCATGGAATCAAGGTAATGGCGTTCCCTGGCTTTAAGAATAGAATCGTAAAGAACGGTTTCTTTAACCTTATCGCCTTTCGACAGTTCCTTCGCTATTTGTGAAGTAACCTCCGAAGTGGCATAGTCCGTAGC
>JBEKEO010000308.1:0-2671 GCA_050013795.1 Bacteroidales bacterium | reverse complement strand
TACATACAACCTGACTGATCAGATCAGTTATGTTTCAAAAGGCGGCGGCGCTATGCTGGAATATATTGAAGGCCGTGAATTACCAGGCGTAAAAGCTATACTCGATAAATAATATTTAAAAAAATATATTATGTCAAAAGGTTATTTATTCCTGATTGGGGGCGGCACCGACAGCTCCTTTATCTTTAACAGAATGTTTGAACTCGCCGGCGGAAAAGATAATTCACGCGTGGCCATCATACCTTCCGCCAGCTCTCATATCGGAAGCACCATAAATGATTATGAAGAATATTTTATTAAAGAATTAGGTCTTAAGAAAGAAAATGTGTGGTCTGTCCCTCTTGCTGAAACCGATGATCCGGAAACATTAAACGTTAATGAAGGCGAATGGAAAGACAACGCTTATCATAAAGAAATGGCAGGGAAAATAATTGATTATAATATTATATTTTTTGTAGGGGGAGACCAGAGAAGATATATAGATGTGCTTAAACGGAATAATATAGATTCCCCTTTGCTTCTTGCCATTGAAGGAATTTACAATAATGGCGGTATTATTGCAGGGACAAGCGCCGGAACAAATATTCTTTGCAAGACTTCCATTGGCGGAGGAAGAAGCGAAGAAGCACTCCTCAACCGCGTAGTCTATAAAGCTGAAGACGATGATGGCGCAGAGCTCCTTATCCTGAACGGACTTGGTTTAATTGATAATATAATATTCGACACACATTTTGAAACACGAGGAAGATTAGGCAGGCTTTCCGATGCTGCTGTAATTACCGGCAATAAATACGGAATAGGAATTAGCGAAAAAACCGCTGTGATACTTTATGCCGATCTTACCACTGAGGTTGTTGGTTACGGAAGCGTGCTTATGGTCGACCTGAGCAATGCACGGCAGATAAGCCAGCCAAAAAAACAATTACATGCAAGGGAAATTAATGTAACTCTTCTTACTCATGGCGATAAATATAACCTTACCACAAAACAGTTTACTCCCTGTGCGGGAAAGACAAGCATTATCAATACACCCTATTTTGATGCCAACGATTACCATATCAGTCTGAATGTTTTTAAAGAATATGAAACGTCCCAAATACTTGTTAACGACTTGCTTGATAACGAAGCCAAAGATGTTATTGCGCTGATGAATTACGACAGGGAATTCGAACATGGGGATATTTCCTCTTTTATCCGTTTCATTAAAACCGATACTACACAGTCATGGTTTGGAAAGATAAAGCTTGAAGAGGCCGATGATTCGCTAAACAATTATTCCGGTACCAACATACTCCTTGATATTATCCCGCTTAAATATATCATGGAAACACAAAAAGCTAAAAGTTTCAATGCTGTTATTTTCGGCATCGAAAATGATAATATGCAGGTGGTGGTGTTCGATAATAATGAATCGTTGCCTATATGTGATGCCAAGATATTTGTGTGCGATGCAAACGGAACGTTGTTACTAAAGAAAGGTTCTGACCGCTACGGCAGGTTATTTATCCGCAATTTGTTAAAAGACGGGGGAAACGTAACAGTTAAAATTACTTACGACAACGAGGAACGTACAACAAGTTTTGTATTTGAACCCGATATGACAGGCATTTGCCTTTTCTGAAACATATTGATTAATTCCTTATTCAATAAAAAACCCCGCAGAATTGCGGGGTTTTTTCATAAACATATTAATTTACTTTATCATTTTGAGTTCTTTCCCAACTTTAGTGAAAGCGGCAATTGCTTTATCAATTTGAGCCATATCGTGACCGGCAGAAATCTGAACGCGTATGCGGTCTTTTCCTCTTGCCACAACAGGGAATGAGAATGCAATAACATAAATGCCTTCTTCGAGCATTTTGTTTGCAAAATCGACTGCTAGTTTCGAGCAATCGGGATATTTTCCAAACATAATAGGAACAATAGGATGATCGCCTGCAACTATATCAAAGCCGGCTTCAGTCATTTTAGCACGGAAATATTTTGTGTTCTTTTCCAGTTTATCTCTTAATGCTGTAGAGCCCATCAGCAGATCCATTACTTTAATGGTTGCGCCAACCACTGCAGGAGCTACTGTATTTGAGAATAAATACGGACGTGCTTTGTTACGCATCCAGTTGACGATTTCCTTGCTTGAAGAAATACAACCGCCGGAAGCTCCGCCTAAAGCTTTACCGAAAGTGGTGGTGATAATATCCACTCTTCCCATAACACCGCGGTATTCATGAGTTCCGCGTCCTGTTTTCCCAAGGAAACCTGTACAATGACTATCGTCAACCAATACAAGCGCATCATATTTTTCAGCAAGGTCGCAAATCTCTTTCAGTTTTGCAATATCGCCATCCATACTGAAAGCGCCATCGGTAGCAATCATACGGAAACGGCATTTCTGAGCTTCTTTAAGGCAGCGTTCAAGTCCCTTTGACATCTTATCATTAGCAGGATCTACTTCTTCCACATCGCGCATATCGCCGTGTTTGTATGCCCAGCGCTGTGCTTTGCATAAACGGATACCGTCAATAAGAGAAGCATGGTTCAAAGCATCGCTGATAATAGCATCTTCTTCGCCTAACAATGGTTCAAATACAGCGCCATTGGCATCAAAGCAGGAAGAGAACAAAATAGTATCTTCCATGCCGAGGAATTCGGAAACTTTCTTTTCAAGTTCTTT
>JBEKEO010000307.1:0-2682 GCA_050013795.1 Bacteroidales bacterium | reverse complement strand
ACCCTTCGGCTTTGAACAATTATATTTATAAACCGGGCGATGCGTTGTACAGTTCTTTGACATTCTCGCAGAAAGGTCTTGGCATTTCGTTATCTGCCGACAGGATAGATAATATAGGATTCCAGTCGGACAGGGGCGCCACGGGAAATGTGCTTTACATCAATTATCTCCCTTCTCTTCCCACAGAACATACTTATACTCTGGCTGCTATGTATCCTTATGCAACACAACCTAACGGAGAAATGGGCGAGCAGGGTGCAATAACCTATAATATTAAAAGGAATACGCCTCTTGGCGGCAAATACGGAACCGATATCGCAATAAATTATTCGAGGGTGACTTCCATTAATACTACTGCCCTGAATGACACCACCCCTATTGGTGAAAGCGGTACCCTGGGTTATAAATCCGACTTCTTGAAATTTGGGAATACGCTATACTATGATGATTTTAATATTGAAATTGACCACAAATTCAGTAAGCAGTTCAAAGCGGATGTAACATATATGTATCAGACATACAACAAAGAAATAATACAGGGACATCCGCCAACCATTTATGCCCATATAGGAGTTCTTGACCTTACCTATAAGCTGAAAGAAAAAAAATCGCTGCAGTTAGAACTTCAGCATTTATATACCAAGGAGGAAAACGGCAGCTGGGCAATGGCCATGCTTCAATATACCATAGCCCCGAAATGGTTCTTTGCCCTGACCGATATGTATAATTACGGGAACAGTGTGGAAGCCTTGAAAATTAATTATTACAATGTTTCGCTGGGATTTATTAAAAACACCAACCGTATTGCAATCGGCTATGGCATTCAGAGGGCCGGGATCTTCTGCGTGGGTGGTGTTTGCAGGTATGTCCCGGCATCTAATGGTTTTTCGTTATCAATCATGAGTAGTTTCTAAACAAAAATTAAACAGTTTCTTATTCTTATGAAACATATAACCACAACCATTTTAATAAGCTTTGTTATGTTGGCGTTTTTTAATGCCTGCGACAAAGTGAAACCGCCCTATACCAAAACAGTAAAAGTTGATACCACTTCCCTTAAAGTGGTGCTTTGCGAAGAAGGCACATCTACATATTGCGAGAATTGCCCGAAGGGTGCCTGTACTATTGAAAAAATGATTGCTCAATATCCTAATAATTTTATTCCTGTTGCTTACCACTCCAGTATGCTTGGCCCCGACCCTATGCATAATTCGGCATTTGATGTATATGATAATGTATATGCAAACAATAACGGCCTGCCTTGCGTGGTTATTGACAGGAAAACAATGGTTTCTTATCCCGCCGATTATAACAGTGTCCTTTCGGAATATTCTACCGAAATGACAAAAAACACCCCGGTAACGATGAGCATAATTGATATTACTTGTAATTCGGGAACCGGTGTTTTATCTTATACTGTTCAGGCTAAAGTATTGTCTGAAATGCAAGGCAATTATGGATTTAACAGCATTCTTACCGAAGACAGCGTTCATGGCAAGGGCGCATCATGGTACCAGGAAAATATTTTTTCTGGTGAAGGCGCTAATGCCATGTGCGAATTCGGGACACTGGCAAACCCCATTCCCGATAGTTTAATGTATTACAATCATGTTGCGCGCTACATTTCGGATGGTTGGAATGGCGCTGTGGGAAGCATTCCAACGGATAATGACAAGGGAGCTATTCTGACAAAGCCATATAATGTTACTGTTCCTTCAGCCTGGAATGCCGCTCATATCAATATTGTCGGGTTTATCATCAATCAAACCGACAGCACTATTGTTAATGCCTGCCAGGCAGTGCATGTAGGGAGGTAAGTATTAAATTATTTTTACAATTTTTTAAGAATTTTATTCAAGCCCGTTAACCTAAAAAGCTTTACTTTTGTACAAACCTTAAATAATTAATCTATGAAACAGAAATTCAGTTCAATTTTTATCGTTGTGCTTGCGCTGATAGTATTTCAGGCATCGGCACAGGTTACCATTAAACAGGATGCAAGAAACTTCATCAACCACACCAACAATGTCATCATGAAGGCAAAAGGCGCTGTGGAAGTGGGACAAGTTTACACAGGCGATGTGGTAAAAGCAGTTCATCACCAGAAGTATGCACGCGAAATGTTTAAACAGGGCAAGTATAATTCAGCCATTTTTCATTCATTCCGTGCCAGGCAGCTTGCTATTGCGGCTATAAAAGCCAACAAAGCTAAAGTTACCGACGATATGCAGGTGAATGCGAACGAAAAACCGCTGCTGAAGGACATTCCCAACGATAAGAACCTTGACGGCGAAGTTAAGATACCCGCTAATGCCGACGATAAAAGCGTGCTGAAGGATAAAGAAGACGATATCCCCGCAGAAAAATAACAATCGAAACCCCATGAAAATGGGGTTTTTTTATGCCATTTAATATTTCCTTTACGAGTTCATTATGTGACATCATTAGTTCATGATGTGTCATCAGGAGTTCAAGATGTGACACCACGAGTTTAATTTGTGTCAATTTGAGTTTAAAATGTGTCATTATGAGTTCAATTTGTGACTTCTTGAGTTTATAATGTGACAACATGAGTTCATAATGTAACATCAACTGTTTAAAATGTAACAAAAAAACCAGCTGTATCCTTTACCGGAAATGGGGAAAACAATAATTCAGGCGCTAATGTGAATTATGCAATCT
>JBEKEO010000306.1:0-2689 GCA_050013795.1 Bacteroidales bacterium | reverse complement strand
TTTATATTGCTTCAATGGCGGGTGGTTGACGGGATAGCGCAGTGTTCTTTAAAACCATTATTTCGGCGGACACGTCCGACTTCGTCTGACTTGTCCGCCACTGTAAGCAATACTGGTCGTTAGCAACAAGGCGAGAAAAATAATTAAGTATATCTTTGACAAAATATAATTTGAAAATATTGACTGACTTGCAAGACAGAAGATTTAGTTTTTTTGCTGACCCGCAGAAAATAAATAAGGAATGCCCTCGCTCATTTGCACATTTGGCTGCCTGCTCACGCACAAAGCCAACACACGAAGGCAGCCAAAAGAGCAAATCTGCCAACCCACAATAATATTTGTATTTATATTATATGTGACTAAGATGAAAATATAATAATGTTTAATTAAAATAAAAGTTATGGCAAAAATAATATTTAAAGGTTCGGGGCAACTAAATGGCTCAATTCCTATAGACAAAACTGTTGAGATTGAAGAAGATCAAATAGGCAATTTCACTGGGGCAAATCGTGACGAAGCAATTATTGATTTGTTAGCAATTTATTATCCCGGTGTTAGAATTGACCCTAAACATATTGGTATAAATATTCTTTTTGATTAAATTATGAAAACAGAAAATGAAATGAAAGTTGACTTCGGAACTATTGGATTAGCTATCGGAGATGAAATAATATTTCGAGATGGAAAAACACGTGCAGAAGTTTGTTCAAGTGGCGGTGGTACTTTAGTATCTTTTACTGGCTTTGAGGAGCTTAATGAATATGGAGCAGATTCATGTTCTTTATTTATTCTTACACGAGGAATAATGAAACAACCAATTGAAAATAATATTAAGGATATTTTCTCAATGTGGTTTTTCAAAGGGAAATCTTTATTAGAAATGTATAATGAAAGAATAAATAAATAATTTAAAAAATTATGGAAAAGTGTTTAAAATGTAAGGATATTACAGGAATGTATTTCGAAAGACAATATAAGCCTGAGCAGTATATTTATGGTAAGTTAAATAGTAAAGTATTGATAATTGGCTTGAATCCTTATGGTGAGATTGAAACAAATAATTTAAATGAAACTACAGAAGATTTATTGAATAGACCAAGTCATCAATATTATAAAAATTTTGAAAAAGTTTCTCCAAGAATCTATAAATATCTTGGCGAAGACAATGGAGTTATTTGTACTGAATTAGTAAAATGCTTTTCAAAAAATTTTCCACCTGCAAAACTCAGTAAACATGATTTACATAAATTTATATGTAATTGTCGTGAATATTTAAGTGAACAATTAGAAGTATTAAAACCCAAAATAATTATATGCAATGGTATTCATGTTGTTTGGCATATTGAACAAATAATACCAATAAAAGAAGAATTTGAGACTTACTATATTGGCAAGAAAAATTCTTATGAACCTTTTATTTTTAGATCTGGTTTCATTGGAAAAATTGATAAGTATGCAAAAAGACGACTCGGTATTGAAATTGAAAAAATCCTTAATAAAAATACATTATTAACTTAAAAATAAAATTATGAAAACAAAACAATTCTTATTTGCAATTTTAATTCTTGCACTTGGTGCATTAAGCATTACTCTCAATACTGGTTGTGGAGGTAAAAAAGGTTCTTCTGATTCAACTAAAACAGAAACTCCACAAGCAAATGACAATGTATCTATAATGAAGAAAAATGTGAAGGATTATATATGTAAAAAAGTTATTTACTTTCCTGAAACATACGAATCTTTGAAGTTTAATATTGATACAGTATATGTAAATACAGGTTTAATTGCACAGAAAAAAGAAAAAGAAAGTAACTTAGAACAAGATAAAAGTGCCTCAATAAATGCGGAAAATTTTATAAAGAATTATGATAGCCAAGATTTTGATGCTCTTTCAAAAGGAACTATTTATTATTCCAATGAGAAAAATCAACTTGCAAGTTTAAAATCTGAAATTTCAAATTTACAATCACAAATATCTGAATTAGATAAACAAATAGGACAGAATAAAAATGTAATCCAATCATATAATGTCTTTCATGCATTTAATGCAAAAGATAAAGAAAATAAATTGAGTGTAACAGAAGCAAATATTGCAATTGATAAAGATTTAAAAGTAATAAGTTATACAGTAGTTCCTAAAGATGCTTCTAAATAGTATTCATTAATTTAAAACAGGCAAGCACATTGTCAGGTCGCACAAGCCAACTCAAAACCAAAACCTGCCAATAAGCTTGCCTGTTTTGCTAACAAAGATTTTGCCGACACAAAAAAACTAAATCTTTGCTGACACTCAAGCCTGACTGAAAGGTATTTTATTTTGACTGTGTAGTGTTTTAATTGGAAAGTATGTAACCCATGACACGACAGACGATTCGCCCAGTTGCTAACTTAGCATTGCTTCAATGGCTCGTGGTTGACGTTGCAGGGCAGTATAGTTTAATAACAATAGCAAGGCGGACACGTCAGACTTCGTCTGACAAGTCCGCCACTGCAAGCAATGCCGACCGTTATGCCCAATTCAAAGGGTTAAGACTAAGTAAAGCTGGTACATTCCAGAATTGATAAATTATTAAAAAGGTAGTTCTTTGACAAGGGGCTGCGGGTGATCGAGGCGGAACAGCGAAGGGAAAAATCGGAGATTTTAATTCAAGTCTTAGTCGGTGATACCGGTAAAAGATCGTCTTGACTT
>JBEKEO010000305.1:0-2710 GCA_050013795.1 Bacteroidales bacterium | reverse complement strand
GCGGTTTGCGAATATGGTGAAATGTAACCGTTCAAATAATTTGTCCCTGCTAACATAATCAGTCCTTTTCCAAAATCGTGTGCAAATTCGATACCCATATTGATATTATGGTTTTCCATTATATCTGTGCTTTGGTATCCACCGTAATTAAAGTTAAAGGAAACAATGTTTTTCCTTGTAGGCAGGTACTGAAACTTAATCATAAAAAGCGGGTCATAGTTGGAAAAGAAATATTTCTGAATGATAAACTGTGTTCGTAATTTATCTAAGAATTTATAGAGATAAGAAATTTTGAAGCAAGCAGGAGTCATTGTGGTGTAAGGAGAATTCTTCTTTGCATAAGTATAGGCATGAAGGATGCTGTCAGCATTTGCATTGTGGAAAATATTACCCTGAATGTTCAGAATATCGTTAACATTTACTCCTTCAAAATGTATGGAAGTATCTTTAGAAAGTTGTTGTGAATGCCTGCTCCAGGTCAGGAATCCAAGATTGGTCAGTTCCAAACTAAGGGTGTTCTTATTAGCAGTTTCAAAAGAATAATAAATGTTAATAGATGTTCCGATACCTTTAAATGCAGAACTATTATTTAAATTATCGCTTCTGAAAACATCATAATTCGCTGAGAAATTAATATATTCGGCGTTAGGGGCGGTGTATAAGCTTCCTTTCCTGATATTGATAATATTATTGGCATACCCATTGTTTAAACTTATGCCTATACCGAAAGTATGTTTCAGCTTTTCAGTTTCAAATTTTTCAAGTATTCCAAACTGTATTTGTTCATAGTTAATAACATTAAGTGAGGAGTTACTTAAATCAACTGTTTGTCCTGCAAATTGTTCGTTACCGTCGAAAAAGAGTTTGAAAAGATCTTTTGTGAACGACATATCCACATGATAATACTTATTGTACTTTACAAACAACCCCATGTTTGTATTTCCCATAAAGGTATCAGGGTATACAACATAAGATAAACCCCCTTGCAGGTCGCAACCAAATGTGTTGTTTGGTTTTAAATGTGCAAACATCCGTTGTTTATTCAGGCTGTCAATATTACTTCCAAAAAGATACGTGTTCAGGAATTTAGTTGTGATACTGTTCGAACTGAATTCATAGCTCATATCAATTCCTGCAACAGCTTTGCAGTTGGCATAATTAAAGTAATTATCGCTGAGTTGCGCGAAAGAAGCAAAATTCATTAAGTTGATTATTAATATGAAAAACGCTTTCTTCAATCTTTACTAATTTACGGTCATATTAAAGTCCCCGGTTACTTCCATGCCCAGTTTATAATTATTGTATATTTTAATAAAGTTTGGCTGAGCCGCAGTGTTAAACCTTGCAACAATTATCATTTTCTTTGCATTGAATAGGTCGTTTAGTTTAGCACCCGATAAAGGTATTTTGATAATACTTCTTAAAGGTGATATTACTTTATAATTCGCGTCAAGCATTGGTGCGCTGATAATATTGTTCGACACTATCAGTGAATCGGTTTTGACTTTATTCGCATTTAGAAGGAAAAGTTGAGTGCCAGCCGAGAAAGGAAAACCGTTATCCGCTATCAATGTAAGTACACCGCGATTGATGGTATAACCATTGGGTTTTGATAAATTAAAACCTATAGTGTCAGTTAAAGTAAGATTATTTGCAACTAATGACAGCGGGATTTCAAGGTCGAGGGTGGCATTGAAGCCGTATTTATTATAAATAAAGTCGTTTCCGCTGGAAACATTACCCAGTGGATTGGTTGTCATATTAAGTGAATATTCAAGACTGTCGGGAAGATTTTCGATAAGTTGAAGAAAGTTTGAACTGTTAAGGTTGAATGAGTATGTTGAAGGAATAACAGGATTTGTAGAATTGCCACTTTCATACGCCCGTGTAATATTAATAGTATTACCAATGATAGGACTTATAAGCGACACAACATTTCCTGTCCTGTTATTGATTGATTTAATTTCTTTGATAAGAAGATTTGCGTCTATTCCAAAGCCGTTAGTGATATTAAGCGTAAGTTGCATGCTTTGCAGTGTCAATGTACCAGCGGTTATCTTTTTAAATAAACTGAATGGAGAATCTTTTTTGCCTGATTTAAAAGATTCGCTGCCAAAATAACCTTTTGCATAATCTAACACCAGCCCTTCAAAACTTGCAGAAACAGTTATGCTGTCATGAAGTAATATATTGTCATAACCTCCGTGTGGGTCAGTAATTGCATTGATTGTGGAAGTAATAGTATTATAACTGCTGCCACTTGGCCCCGTAAGATTCAGCGAATAACCTTCAACAGGGATTTGTTCTGTGTATACAGAAGGCGATGCAATAGTACCTGCAGGAACAAGTCTGGTTATCGAAAATAAACCTAAAATATTGGTTGCGCAGGGAATCTGGTAAGTGCACTGTATTTTCCCCTGAAGTGTATTTTTTATTATTAAATCTAAATAGCCTGATCTGATAATAATCTTTGTAATCTGTGCATTCCCAAGAGCAAGAGTATTGTGACTGGTTTGGGAAAACAACAGGGATCCTGGATGAATAGAATCGGCAGAAAATGGTGAACCAAATGACTGCTTGGAAATAGTGCTGGGAATATTTACAAGCGAATCGACAGAAACATTATAAAGAGTATTATTATAAACGATCTTAAGAGAAGTATCAGGATTAACCTGTAAAAGCGAATCGGCAAGAAGATTATCCAAACTAA
>JBEKEO010000304.1:0-2746 GCA_050013795.1 Bacteroidales bacterium | reverse complement strand
AAAAGTCGTTAGCTTTCCCAATAGGAACAATTCTATCTATTCCATTTGGTTTTATTTGAGTGATAAATTTTATTAAATCATCTTTTTCTATACCATAGTATGAAAGAGTTTGATATTTACGGTCAATTATTTTAGAGATTTCAAAAATTGACGATGCATGGTATTCCGAAAAATATCCGCTGGTACAGCGATACTCATCAATATTCTTTGGTAAATCCTTAAGTTCAGTCCGCCAAATAAGGTTATCCGGGGCATCTGTTTTTCTGACATATTCAGATTGGGCTGTCTGATTATAAAAGGATGTTAATTTGTCAACCGCAATAACAGGCTGAACCTGATATTTTAATTTAGCTGTTTCATGTAATTTCCCCCAGAATATTGTTTTTGCTTTTTTTACATTCTCTTCTCTTCCCAGCCATACAACCAAATGCGGTGATGTGCATGCATTCTGATCAAACAAGTACGTGTCATTATAAAACCCTGATGCTGTTTTTTCAGGGGATGGTTCATTAATAAATTTATCGGCATTTATCACACACAGGGAATACCGGTCAGCAAAGGTCACATCGAATGAACGGGGCGGAAGTTTATTTTTCCTGATTTCCTCAATAGTTGCATCACCGCCCCAAATAATTCTGACATCACAAATAGAAGAAAAATAAGCGGTGGCATCACTCTGATGATCATACCTGATAAGTAGCGAACGGGAAGAATACGATTGATATTTTTGTTCCTGGCTAAGTTTTTGAATAGCATCACCAATGATTTCTATTTGTTCAAAGTTTTTTGAAGGCACTCTTACGATATTAATATTGCCGGAAAGTATTCCGCATATTAACGAATAGGCAAAATTTACAGGTACATTTGAAGGAGCAATGTGAAATAAAATACCTCTTCCTAAACGGAGATTTCCTTCCTGATAATATTTCTTTTTTAATTGAAGGATATTGGCTTTCCTGCAAAAAAAAGCAAATGTCGCCACATCCGGATAATTTTTTGTCCTTTGATCTTTATTTAATACGAGCGATAATGCATTCAGGAATTCGACAGATTCCTCAGCAAAAGGCTCAATTGGGGAGATAGTAATAAAATTATCAATATCGATCTCCTTTGGGAAAAGGAATCTTATATCGTTAAAATTTTTCAGCATAAGTATCACTGCAGCCTCTGATTTCTGCATTTTTTAAACGTCCGATAATTTTGAAATATTTGCCCAGTCTGCCACAGGAACAATCATCTTCTCCCAACAAAATACCTTCGTCTTCGGTAAGTAATGAATGTCCCGGATAACTCTTGGGCAAAACGGAAAGCACCTGTATTATTCCTTTTTCTCCCACTTCTGCTATGGAAAAATCATGAGCACGTCGTACAATAATATCCGAATACACAGAAGTGTGAAAATGCCCGTGTTCGCATTCCATATATATGGTACCTGTTTGTTCAACCATGCCATAATAATCATGCACAGAACGGATACCACATACGCTCTGCAGTTTCTGGCGAAATTCTTCCGATGATACAGATTCACTTACCAGTTTTTTCCATCCACCACCATGAATTAAAACTGCATTTGACAGGTCAAGCTTAATGTTGTTTTTTGCAAGTTCTTTGTAAAAGTGTCGATACACCATAAAAGTAAAACCGAACAAAAAAATACGTTCACCTTTATGTTGTTCAACGAAAGTTTGAATCTGATCAATGTCTAGTTCCATTTTTTCGTTCAACGCATACATTCGTTTTGAACCAAATATTGAAAATCCTAAAATACCTGCACCGCGCGCAGAAAAAAGATTTCTGTCTTTAATTACGCTTTCAGAATCTATGATTATCATTGGAACTCGTTGTGTTCCAATAAATGAGGATACAATTTTAGTAAGTGTTTTAGTCTGGTTGGCCGCTGTGTCCCTGTCAAGAAATATTCTGGATACCGCCTGGCCTGAAGTACCAGAGGATATCATTGTTTTCACCACTTCCTCTTTTGGAACACTGCATAAATCAAACATTTTGAATAGGCGAACAGGCAGAAAAGGTAAATCCTGGTAATGATAATCTTTTTGAATGTCAAAGCCAATCCCATCCATCATCTTTTTAAATAATTTGCAATGCTCATAGTGATGTTTGGACAGGTAAGTAAGATAAGGATTAAGAATATTTTCTTTATCGGGCATATGTAATGAATAGGGCTGAATATCTAGAATTTCCGATATGTTCATGAAATGTCCAGTTTAGAATAAATGGTCTTTCCTGATGAATTCTTAGGTATTTCAGCTATATGCCTTACAGAAAAAGCTGCGTGATTGATTCCTGTTTTGGAAGAAATATAATTTCGTACTTCATCAGCTCGCGTCTTGTCAGTGATGTAAATGATCATGTGATCATCTTCTCCCGCACATGCGCAGTCGGGGACAATATTCTTTAACAGCCGTTCTGTTTCATCCAGATTGACCCTATTGCCATATATCTTTATAAATCTTTTTTTCCTTCCGACAATATAATAAAAGTTATCGCTGTCTCTTTTGGCAATATCACCGGTACATAAGATGCCGTGATTCTCATCTTCTTTTTTCAGGTCGTCACCGCATTCTGCATATCCCAATGAAACATTTTTGCCTTTATAAACAAGCTCACCAATAATTTCTGGACCTTCAATGTTTGTTCCTTTTTCATCAATAATACTGAACTCACCTCCCGGAATGGCAATACCCATGCTTCCCAATTTTGTCAAGGAGTATTGAGAAGGCAAATA
>JBEKEO010000303.1:0-2838 GCA_050013795.1 Bacteroidales bacterium | reverse complement strand
ACTTTTTCAATAATTAATGCATAATTCCGGGCTATTCTAGCCATTTTAGCGTTTTTCACCCTAAGTAATGGGTGAAACTTTGAATGTTTGACGCGATTCATTGAATGTTTGATGTGATTCATTAAATGTTTGACATAATTCATTGAATGTTTGATGTGATTCATTAAATGTTTGACATGATTCATTGAATGTTTGATGTGATTCATTAAATGTTTGACGTGATTCATTGAATGTTTGATGTGATTCATTAAATGTTTGACGTGATTCATTGAATGTTTAATGTGATACATTAAATGTTTGCTTCGAAACATTAAGTGTTTGATGTCAAACATTAAGTATTTGCTCAATTTCATTGAATTTTGACAGGGTTCATTGAAAGCGTACTAGGGAAACCATGCAATTTTGGCCGGGATCAGTGCATATAAGTGTGGAAAAACATAAAGCCAGCCCTGAAACAAGGCTAGTTATGGACTGGGTTGATTTATAACTGAAACTGATTGATGAGTACCCTATAAACCTGTAGTGGTTCTATTATTTAGATTTCATTTATGATTTGAAGAATTCATAGGTTGATATGCTAAAATCTTTGATGGTAATTTAAAAAAAACCTTAAAAATTTGAACATTCTTCTTTTCTTTGCATAAATTAATATATTAATTGCAAAAATATTTCAGATAAAATAAATTAAAAACAGATGGATAAGCTTAGTGAATTATTTCAAAAAAGAGATAAATTTTTGATTGGTATTGAATTGGTTGGCACACGGGGAATAATTCAGCAGGAAAATGGTCAGAAGTTGATGGCGCTTGTTGAAGATTTGTGTAAATATAAGGAAGTAGACTGGATATCATTCACTGATAATGCCGGCGGAAACCCTATGATCTCTCCTGATCATCTGGGAAGGAAAGTTCACAGCTTAGGCAAAAATACCGTTATTAATATCACATGTAAAGATAATAACAGAAATGCTTTGGAAAGCAAAGCATGGCAATATGCCAGTGAAGGGTTTAACAACCTTATGGTTCTGACAGGAGATTATCCCATTGAAGGATATAAAAGCAATGCACTACCTGTATTTGATATTGATTCTGCAGGTTTGTTACAAATGCTTTCAGATATGAATAAGGGGCTTGCTATAAAAGGGAAAAAACCGGGGACCACTGTATCGCTTAATAAAACAGATTTTTTTCTTGGATGCACTGTTTCTCCGTTCAAATTAAGCGAAGCGGAACAAATGATGCAATATGAAAAATTATTGTTAAAGGTAAAGAACGGTGCTTCATTCATTATTCCCCAACTGGGATATGATATAAGGAAATCACATGAACTGCTTTGCTTCATGAAAGAAAACTCTGTTAATATTCCGGTCATTGGTAATATTTACAGGCTAACAGCTGGTATTGCAAGAATGTTTAACCAGGGATTTTTCCCTGGTTGTGTGGTATCAGATGACCTGCTAGCAAGGATTGACAAAGAGAAGACTTCACAGGATAAAGGCAGAAGTTTTTTTACTTCATTTGCTGCAAAGCAGCTTTGTTGCTTTAAAGGTATGGGTTACCAGGGTGCATATATTGCAGGTATAGACAAACATGATGACTTCGGCTCCATTCTTGAGAAAGCAAAAGAGTATGAAACCCACGACTGGCATGATTTTGTTCCTGAACTTACAAATCCCCGTCCTAAAGAATTTTATTATTATGAATTAGATCACAAGACAAAGCTGTCGGATACAGGAAGGAAAAATGAACATCTGAAGAATTACAGAAGATTGCATTATTCAAAACATGTTTCATTGTCATATAGATTCAATCGCTTAGTTCATGCCATTTCATTTAAGAGCCCCTCCTCTTTCCTTGGGATACACAGGGCATATTACAAATGGGCAACCAAAGGTTCATCACGGAAATGCTATAATTTTTCTTACTTCAATGAAAGAATAATAAAAGCTGCACTTTTTAATTGCAGAGAATGTGGGGATTGTTCGCTACCTGACATTACTTATTTGTGTCCGGAATCGCAATGTGCCAAAAACCAAAGAAATGGTCCTTGCGGAGGAAGCAGCAGCGATAAATGTGAAGCCTCGAAATTCGGTAAATACTGCATCTGGGTAAAGGCCTATAACCGCAATAAGTATTTCAACAGGGACAATATCAAGCTTCTTGACAGAGATACGGTGCTAAAAAATAATGACCTGTTCAGGACTTCAGGATGGGCAAATTTTTTCTTAGAGAAAGATCACAGCGCAAATAACAATAGCAAGTAACTATTAATAACCTATCACAGGAGCCAGCCATTTTTCAGCTTCTTCTCGTGATATCTTTTTTCTTTCAGAATAATCCCTTACCTGATCTTTATCAATTTTCCCAATAGCAAAATATTTGGAATTTGGATTTGCAAAGCACCAGCCGCAAACAGATGCAGCAGGATTCATCATAAATGATTCAGTCAATGAAATTTCGCTGTTTTCAGTTGCATTCAATATTCTAAAAAGCTCAGCTTTCTCGCTATGGTCAGGGCATGCAGGATATCCGGTTGCAGGTCTGATTCCTCTGTATTTCAAATGATGAATTTCATCAATGGAAAGATCCTCATCTTTATCATATCCCCATAATTCTTTTCTGACTTTCAGATGAATAAGTTCAGCAAAAGCTTCTGCAAGCCTGTCAGCAAGAATCTTAAGCATGAAGGCGCTATAATCATCATTAGCTGTTTTGAATTCCTTGATCTTATCTTCTATGCCAAGTCCTGCTGTTACTGCAAATCCCCCGAGATAATCATTCCTGCCGGAATCCTTTGGCGCAATAAAATCAGCTAAACATAGATTTAAATTATTGTCCT
>JBEKEO010000302.1:0-2849 GCA_050013795.1 Bacteroidales bacterium | reverse complement strand
CACCATGCGCGTAACCGAACAGATCGATGCCCTAGAAATTATGGGAGTCAATTCGGCTAATTATCTTATACTTCCCAAAGTAACCGCCTGTGTATTATTAAATCCTTTCCTCATCGCCATAAGCATGTTCCTCGGTCTGATAGGCGGCTGGGGTATTGCTGTTTTTACCGGCATTGTTACAAGCCATGTGTATATTGAAGGGATACAATCGTACTTTGTTCCCTTCGAAATATTTTATGCGTTGATCAAGACTGCCGTTTTTGCATATATCATTACTTCCATTGCCGGTTACCAGGGATATTATACCCACGGAGGAGCGCTGGAAGTTGGTCGCGCCAGCACACGCGCAGTTGTTCACAGCAGCATCCTGATCATTCTTGCCAACCTCGTATTAACGCAACTATTATTAAAATGATAGAAGCAAGAAACATAACTAAGGTTTTTAATAACCATAAGGTGCTGAAAAATGTTTCTGCCCAGTTCGAAAAAGGCAAAGCAAACCTCGTTATTGGTCAGAGTGGTTCGGGCAAGACCGTGCTGATGAAATGCCTTGTCGGTTTGGTTGAAGTTGACGAAGGACAGGTTCTGTACGACAACAGGAATTTTTCGGGAATGACACTTAAAGAAAGAAGGCCCATCAGGCAGGAAATAGGCATGCTTTTCCAGGGGGCAGCCTTGTTCGATTCGCTTACGGTTGAAGAAAACGTGATGTTCCCATTGAATATGTTTACCGATAAATCACTCGAAGAAAAAAAGGAACGTGTTAACTTTTGCCTGAAGCGCGTTGATATTGTCAATGTCAATAACCTTTCCCCTTCCGAGTTAAGCGGCGGCATGAAAAAGCGTGTTGCCATTGCCCGTGCCATTTCAATGAACCCACAGTACCTGTTTTGCGACGAACCCAATTCAGGGCTCGATCCTAAAACATCTATTCTTATTGATAACCTTATCAGCGAAATTACCAAGGAATATAACATTACCACTGTTATCAATACCCACGATATGAATTCCGTTATTGAAATAGGCGACAGGATATCGTTCATTTACCACGGCGAACTGTGGTGGAAAGGCACCAACGAAGAGATACTCCATACCGATAACAAGGAGATCAACGATTTTGTTTACGCAACAGAATTACTCAGGAAGCTGAAAAAATAAGTCAAATTTAGTCTCCAGTCCGCAGGTTGCAATCTCCAATTCTATTTCTATTTTCCTTGACGACTGCCTATTGCCTACTGTTGACTGACTACTGATTTATTCTTTAATAAACTTCTTCACCTCAACCCCTTTCTCGGTCTTCGCCTCTATAATATACACTCCGACCGGAATTGCAGACACATCAGGGCATACATCATTATTCCCATTATACTTCGCATCAGAATTTATATCCAAGCAGGAAATAATATCTATTTACAATAGAATGTAAAGTTACATATTTAGACATTCCGTCCCCATTTTCAAACCTAATTTCAAATGAAAACTTTTTATATTTAGTACCTAAGCCAAAAAGAAGTCCGCGCTCCCATTTTCTTGTTTCATTTATTGCTTTTCCTGAATCTACACGGACTGTGCCCCAAAAATTTGTTTCCGATTTATTATAGTTAATCTCGTTTATAGCATAACCATTTGAAATGCCGGCATTCAAATAAATGTAAGTCTTTCCGATTGGATATTTAAACCGCAACATATTATTCATTTTCAGGTAGGAGTATCCAAAAGTTATATCATCAACCATATAATTATAATTATCTGGATAATCAGTATAATGACCATTGACTTTATAAGAAGTAAAAATCAGTTCATTGTATAATGACCATTTCTTTTGTCCTCTTGGAAATATCAGATCAAAAAATAATCCAGCTGTAAAATTTTCTGATTTATTGTAACTGACATCGGTCATGTAATCAGAAGTATTTCTTTTAAATTTTAAAGAAGTACTGGATAATCCAGCCAATAAGCCAAATTCAGTAGTTGCTTTTTCTGTTTTTTTCCGAAATGCAATTGCTGCTTTGGTGCATTTATAATAGGAAAGAAACAAGCTTTCCATACTTTCTTTTTTGTATTTCAGATTTCTTAATTTTGATTGAATTGTCGGGCAATCCTGCAAATAAAGGATCAGCTGACCTAAGTATTTTTTATTTTCATTAATGGTAAAACCTGCATCAGTAGGCTTATAAGATCCTTCTGAATTTGACAGATACTTTTTATATATCAATAATTCAAGAGACGAATCCGTTTTAATATAAAATTGTTCTTTACCGAGTTTATTCAAATAAAAAAGACTTTTAGCACCTTTTATCATTGCCTGCAGGAAGGTAGTGTCGGTTTTGAAATGTAATTCGCTATCGAATTGTAATTCGTTAGTCTGTTCAGGGCTTATTTCCGTTTTTACTATTGCGCTTTCATATATTTCATCAAGAACCCCGAATGATTTAATATCCATTGGGGTATAATTCGATTTATTATCATTTAACTTTTCTTTAAAGAATATTTTATCAGGAGTGCCTGCCCAATTCCGATAATCAATAAATCCATGTATAGTGTCTCCATTTAATTTGATTATATATCCGGGCAAATAATTCTCCTGGCAAGAAGAAGTCTGATAAATAATGATTACAAAAAGAGATAATGTAATTTTTTTTATAATTTCTTTTGTATGGATAAGAGATTTCATACTCAATTAATGTTGTTTAAGGGTCAATATTTCTGAATGCTTCCTGACAACGGTAACCGCATCCTTTCTCTACTCTTTCACAAACTTTCCAACTTTACAAACTTTCTCACTTTTAACCTGTACCACATACACCCCGCTAGGCAAGGCTGAAACATCTATATTGGTTTTATTACTT
>JBEKEO010000301.1:0-2884 GCA_050013795.1 Bacteroidales bacterium | reverse complement strand
GGAGATAAATCAAAAGCCGATGTTATTGCCAATTCCAATATACCTTTTATAAAAAGCTTATATAATACTGCTGCTGTTTGTCACCTCGACGCTTCAGGCGAAGATGTTGGTTTGCCTGAAGGACAGATGGGCAATTCGGAAGTGGGTCATTTGAACATAGGTGCGGGTCGCATAGTTTACCAGGATTTTGTGAAGATAAATATTGCATGCAGGGAT
Source organism: Bacteroidales bacterium (assembly GCA_050013795.1). Lineage (GTDB taxonomy): Bacteria > Bacteroidota > Bacteroidia > Bacteroidales > CG2-30-32-10 > CAWHOW01. The sequence continues at coordinate 2,668 of JBEKEO010000301.1, read as the reverse complement.
AATTCCATAGCATCAAATCCTGTGCTGACAGAGGCATATAAATATGCCAAAGAAAACAAGAAAGCAGTTCATTTTCTTGGTTTGGTTTCCGATGGTGGCGTACATTCTTCAACGAAACATTTGATGAAGCTTTGCGATATAGCTAAAGAGCAAGGCTTGCAAAAGGTTTTTATTCACATCTGCACTGATGGCAGGGATACTGATCCACGCAGTGGTAAAGGCTATGTTGCCGAGTTGCAGGAACACTTAAAACATTCAACTGGGAAAATAGCATCACTTGTTGGCCGATATTACACGATGGACCGAGATAAACGATGGGAAAGAGTAAAAGTTGGATATGATCTGATGGTGAATGGGAAAGGAAAACCTGCTACAGATGTATTGCAGGCTATGCAGGAATCGTATGACAGCGGAGTTACAGATGAGTTTATTAAACCCATCATCATGGTGAATGATTGCGGAGTTCCTGTTGCAACAATAAAGGAGAATGATGTTTTTATCTGTTTCAATTTCCGCACTGACCGCCTTCGTGAAATTACCACCGTACTTACACAAAAGGATATGCCCGAGAATGGCATGAATACTATTCCCCTGCATTATGTAACGCTTACTCGTTATGATGAGACTTTTAAAAATGTTCATGTAATGTACGATAAGGAAGACCTTCTGAACACCATGGGCGAAATGGTTTCAAAAGAAGGAAGGACTCAATTAAGAATTGCTGAAACGGAAAAATATCCACATGTTACCTTCTTCTTTTCAGGTGGAAGGGAAGATGTGTTTAAAGGTGAAAACCGCGTAATGATACCGTCACCAAAGGTAGCCACATACGATCTTAAACCATCCATGAGCGCTTTTGAAGTGAAGGATGCCGTGATAAATGAGATACATAAGAACCACCCTGATTTTATCTGTCTGAATTTCGCTAATGCAGATATGGTAGGACATACCGGCATTTATTCCGCCATTAAAGAGGCTGTTGAAACAGTTGATGCCTGTGTGAAAGAAGTAGCAGAAGCTGCTATTAGCAAAGGATACAGTATTATGATAACTGCGGATCATGGTAATGCCGATTTTGCAATCAATCCTGATGGTAGTCCTAATACGGCGCATAGTTGCAACCCTGTTCCCTGTTTTCTGATTGATAAGGATTATAAGAGGATCAGCGATGGAAAGCTTTGCGACATTGCTCCAACGCTGTTAACGATAATGGGAATAAAGCTCCCTTCGGAGATGACAGGAAAAATATTGATATAAACAGCTGATATAAAATGTAAACCCATAATCGTTGAATATTTATCTTTTTAGCAAAGAATTTATCCGACGAAAATTTTTACCTTTACCGACCTATTTGAAATTTAAATGGATAAACGCTGGGTAATAAAAGAACCGGGTGATGATGGAATTGAAAAGTCATTGTCAAAGGATCTCAATATCAGCAGACAGCTTGCTCGGTTGCTTGCACAGCGTGGAATCAAAACCTTTGAAGAAGCGAAAGCATTTTTTCGCCCCGAACTTTGCCAGTTGCACGATCCTTTCCTTATGAAGGATATGGATATTGCTATTTCAAGAATTGAAAAAGCTATAAGGAAAAATGAAAAGATAATCGTTTACGGAGATTACGATGTAGATGGCACTTCGGCAGTAGCCCTGGTATATTCTTTTTTCAAGAGTGTTTATAAAGCAAGTCAGATCGATCTTTATATTCCCGACCGATATAATGAAGGTTATGGCATTTCATTCAAGGGAATTGATTTTGCCAGCGAGAATGGGTTTAAACTTATTATTGCACTTGATTGTGGTATCAAGGCAATAGAGCAGGTGAAATATGCAAAAGCCAAGGGGATAGATTTTATAATCTGTGATCATCACCGTCCCGGGGAATTTCTACCGGAAGCAGTGGCTGTACTTGATCCAAAAAGACAAGACTGTAATTATCCATACAATGAATTATCGGGTTGCGGTATAGGTTTTAAACTGTCACAGGCTTATGCACAAAAAAACAATATTCCGTTTAACGATTTGATTCAATATCTCGACCTTGTTGCCGTGAGCATTGCTTCAGATATTGTTCCAATTACAGGCGAGAACAGAATACTGGCATATTTCGGGTTAAAGCTTATTAATTCAAATCCGCGCGCAGGTTTAGAAGCAATACTTACATTTAGCGGTATTAAAAGACTTGATAAATCCATCGTTACGGAAGATCAAATATTTCAGCGTTTGCTGAATATTAACGATCTCGTTTTCCTTGTCGGTCCAAGGATCAATGCTGCCGGAAGGATTGAGAACGGCAGGAATGCCGTTGAATTACTTATTTGTGAAGACCTTGTTTCGGCAATGGAGATAGGCGAATATATCGACCTGAACAATACTGAACGTCGAAACCTTGACTCATCAATAACCCAATCAGCACTTGAAATGCTGAATAAGGACAAGCAGCTTACAAAACGGAAAACAACTGTTATCTATGATCCTGAATGGCATAAAGGCGTTGTAGGTATTGTTGCCTCCAGACTTATTGAAACTTATTACAGGCCTACCATAGTTCTTACCCAATCCAATGGATTGATCACAGGCAGCGCCCGTTCAGTTAAAGATTATGATATATATGATGCTATAGATGCCTGCAGTGATCTGCTTGAACATTTCGGCGGACATAAATATG
>JBEKEO010000300.1:0-2931 GCA_050013795.1 Bacteroidales bacterium | reverse complement strand
TTCGCTGAAAATGTACAAGCTTGTTTTTAAAAATTAAAATACATGATCACAGCTAAGGATATACAGAAATCATACGGTAAGCTGAAAGTGCTGAAAGGTATAGACCTTGAGATAAATAAAGGCGAAATAGTATCTATAGTAGGTGCATCAGGCGCAGGCAAAACCACCCTGCTTCATATACTCGGAACTCTTGATAGGGCTGATAACGGAAATATTAACATTAATAGAACAGATGTAAATTCATTGAACGATAAAAAACTATCTGAATTCAGGAATAAGAACATTGGTTTTGTTTTCCAGTTTCACCATCTTCTTCCCGAATTCACCGCAATTGAAAATGTGTGCATTCCTTCGTTTATCGGAGGAACTTCAAAAAAAGAAGCAGAAGCAAAAGCCCGTAAACTCCTTGATTTTCTTGGTTTGACTGAAAGGGAAGATCATAAGCCAACTGAACTTTCGGGAGGGGAACAGCAACGTGTAGCTGTTGCAAGGGCGCTGATAAACAACCCTACCGTTATTCTAGCTGACGAGCCTTCAGGCAATCTTGATTCTGCTTCAGCAAAGGAATTACATAAATTATTCTTCTCGCTCAGGGACGAATTCAATCAAACTTTTGTCATCGTAACCCACAACGAAGAGCTTGCCAACATGGCCGACCGTAAGCTTACTATTAAGGATGGTATTATTATAAATTAATGCGTCTCCGAACCTGTAAGGCTTCCATTAAAACAAAATCATTATTTTTGTCGTGAAATATTGATAATGCTAAACCGCAAATTAAATAGCTTCATGTTCAGGTCGTTTTTCGGACCTCTTATTATGACCTTCTTCATTGCAATTTTTGTTTTGCTAATGCAGTGGTTATGGAAGTATATTGATGATCTTGTAGGGAAAGGATTAAGCTGGGGCATAATAACTCAGCTGCTTTTCTGGTCTTCCACCACCATGGTTCCGCTTGCATTACCGCTTGCTATTTTGCTTTCCTCCATCATGACATTCGGCAATCTTGGCGAGCATTATGAACTGGTTGCATTAAAATCATCAGGAATATCGTTGCAGAGGATCATGTCGCCGCTCATTTTCACAACAGTACTTATATGCATATTAGCATTTTATTTTTCCAATAATGTTCTTCCTTATGCTAATCTTAAAATGGGCGCATTGCTCTATGATGTGCAGGAGCAGAAACCGGCACTTAATATAAAGGAAGGAATCTTTTATTATGGCATAGATGATTATGTTATTAAGGTCGGGAAAAAAGATAAAGACGGGATTACTGTTCATGATGTGATGATATACGACCATACTGACCGGATGGGAAACATCAACCTGACTATTGCCGAGGGAGGAACAATGCAAATGACAGCCGATAAACGATACCTGATCTTTACATTAAACAACGGCACTAATTATTTAGAACGAATTGAAAATAAAAGACCCACTAACAACCATCCATTCCAACGTATAAAATTCAAGGATGAGTTCCGCCGTTTTGACCTTTCGGCATTTACTTTGCAACGAACCAACGAGGAGTTCTTTAAAGATAATTATCACATGATGAATCTTCATCAGCTGACAAGCGCACATGATTCATTGGAAAAACACCTTGATTCGTTAAAGGTAAGATGCACAGCCAATTTAAGCAACAACCTGTATTATTTTCATGCTTTCTGTAAAAAAGACACTGTTTTTCATGATACTTTAAAACCCCTGAAGAATGGAATACTTGATAATTTCGATAAAAAGGGAAAAAATTCTATTATTGAAAAAGCGTTGAATATGGCAAGAGGGATAAAAGATTTTGCTTTTTACAACAATGAAGATTTTGAGCAAAGAGAAAAGTTTATTGCCAGGAATGATATAGAATGGCACAGGAAGTTTACTTTATCGATAGGTTGTCTTGTTTTGTTTTTTATCGGGGCTCCGCTTGGAGCTATAATACGCAAAGGCGGGTTAGGGCTGCCATTGGTCATTTCCGTTGTCTTCTTTGTAATTTATCATGTTATTTCTTTCACATGCGAGAAAATGTCCAGAGAAGGAATAATGCCTCCATACATTGGAATGTGGGTGCCATCACTTGTCTTTTTGCCAGTAGGAGTTTTCCTGACCTATAAAGCTACCGGCGATTCATCACTTTTTGATGTTGATGCTTATCTTGGCATATTCCGAAGAGTGTTTCGCAGAAAGCAAAATGCAATTTCAAATTAAATGAAGATTTTTCAGATCTGCAGCAAATCTCCTTACCCTCCGCGTGAAGGCGGCCCTATTGCTATGAATAACATCACGCAGGGTTTGTTAAAAAAAGGACATAAAGTAAAAGTGCTTGCGGCAAATACTCCTAAATATTTCATTAAGCCTGATGAAATCCCTGAAGAATATAAAAGAAATACCGGCTATGAATCTGTATTTATTGATACAGAAATAAAGATTAACAAGGCTTTTCTAAACCTCTTTTCTGACAGATCTTATCATATTGAACGATTTATTTCTAAAGAATTTGACACAAAAATCAAACAAATACTTTCTGCTGACACTTATGATATAATTCAATTAGAAAGTATTTACGTGGCTCCTTATATTAATACAATCAGAAAATATTCTGAAGCTAAAATTGTTTTAAGAACGCATAATATTGAGCACCTGATATGGAAAAGGATCGCAAATAACTGCAGTAACCCTGTTAAGAAAGCATACCTGAAACATTTACAGAAGACTTTAAAGAACTTTGAGTTTAATGCATTTAATATGGTTGACGGAATAGCAAGCATTTCCATTGTCGATACTGATTTTATTTTTAAACATGCAAGATGTAATATACCCATTACAACTATTCCTATTGGCATTGATCAAACCCTGATAAAAGATTCTGTTTCAAAAAGAGAATTTCCTGTTCTTTTTCACTTAGGTTCAATGGACTGGATTCCCAATCAG
>JBEKEO010000299.1:0-2976 GCA_050013795.1 Bacteroidales bacterium | reverse complement strand
TCATTCTTCCCACATGCAGATGAGCGCGAAACGTATGCCGTTTTGCAAACTACGCCAAACGAGGCATTATATATCCCATGTTAATCCTTATACTTTTTATACAGCCTGTTCAGGTATGCCATAATTTTATTGTACTTTATTATATCTGTTTCATTCTTAGGTAACCTGCGGCATTTTATACGGTAACTGTATGTATTGTCATAATTTGTAGGTTCCGAATCAAGTATTTTTAATGTTTTTCCGTTTTTACTATACCAGTTCTTCAAATTGTCCTTAGAATCCTGAGGTGGTAAATTATTTCGCAGTTCTTTATTTCTCTTTCGGATAATATTTATTGAATCGGGCGAAATTCCCGGAACTAGCATAATATATATTTCGCATTACCCTTTTACATTCGGTGGGTCGTTTGAAGTCATGTCGGGATATAAGTCAATTACCTGTGACTGTATAATAATTTCATCAGCGCAGGCTGTATCAGCTTTATCTGTCCAGCCGGCGGGCAATGAATCGTTTATTTGTTTAATGGTTTTGTTGAGATACTCTTTTTTAACACTGTAATTCTGTGCCATTGCTGTTGACGACAAAGTCAGTATAATAACCACAAGTTTAATTAGCTTTTTCATTCTTTAATTTTATATTTTGAACTCCATACGAGGCAGGCGAGTGCGAACCGGTATGTTATTTAATATATCCTTCTTTTTCCCAGGCGCAAACTCCCTTTTTTAAAAGTGCATTTAATTCCTTTTCATTTACTTGCTCCTCTTTTGTAAAATGAAAACATGTCTTGCCTTTTAAGCATTTTACAAGCGAGGGAGCAACATCTAACATCTTTGCATTTGTATAGCAGGGGAAAAAATATAATACAACACTGTCCTTGCGGTTTGCTATAGAAGCAAAGTACATTCCAGGGACTATCTTTTTTGTTGACCCATACGGAACAGGAATGTTCCCGATAACTTCGAACGTATTTGCATCAGCTTTCCTGTTAGCTACCAGTGGGGGTGTAAACTTTTCCAGGTTCTTTTTCAGTTTGCTGAAAATTATTTTTTTTGTTTCCTCGGTGATTTTCATTTTCCTGTGATTTATATTGTTATTTCTATTAGCACGCTGTTTAACTATTATGAATTGTTTACATTGCCTGTTTACTCACAAGCAGCCGTACGCGGACTGAATGTCGTTTTGCAAACTACGCCAAACGAGAGTGTTTAAGTCTTTTTAATTTTTGTCCGTTGTTTTTTCGGTTCGGGTTTCTTCCTATCCATTAAATTAAACGATTTGCCAACGGCTTTAAAATCTCTTTGAATTTCTTCAAGCAAGCTGTCGCTTTGCCTGTGAAGTTCAAGCTTGGCTTTCGGACTAAGATCCTCGTCACTCAGTTCTTTTATGTTTAGCCTTACAACTTTTTCCATTTTCTTCAGTATGCTTAATGTGGCTTCATAATTTGCAAGCACCTGTTTTTTTTGTTTTGCAGTTATTACGCTGCTGCTTTTTGAAGTTTTCATAAAGATATTTTTTTTAATTATACAATCCCTTCTTACTTATATCATATATCATAGCCAACACCAAATTGTGTATTATCATAACGTAAAAAGTATGTTTTTAGTACAGTATTTTAAAAAACAAGGCTATTGCGTAATAGCAGCCAGATAATATGCTTTAAGGGTTATTCAACTCACCGCTTATTTAATGTCCAGCGTTTTCATCTCGCCCGATGGGGTGATCACAATATAAGTGTTTTTAGGCCCTTCAGGTTTGATCAGGGTAAATTTAACCTTTAAGTTGTAAACAAACTGAATTACCGGTTCCAGTATATCAGGGTTTATAATAATATCAAAGCTGTTGTATGGATATTGGTCGTAGGCAACGGTTTTGGGTTTGCGTATGGAGGTAATGCCCGATTCATTTGTAGCGGCAGCGACCGACTGGCTCACAAATGCATCATAATCGGGATACTGCGTTTCGGGATATATGGTGTAATTATGCTCGCTGACAATTTCAAATTTATCACTCAGGTTCAGGTTCAGTTTTTTTACCGCAGCTTCGCGTGTTAAAATATTCTTCACACACTCGTTTCTCAGACTGTCGTACATTTTCTGTGTGTTCTCCACAAAATAATCCACTTTAACCAGGTCGTAAATCTCGTTATTGGCAGCCAGTGTAACCAGGTCGGCTACTTTGTTGATGTCGTTGAACCTGACATGAATATTTTTCTGCATCTCGAAGCCGGTAGGAATTTCATTATACGTGGTTTTGCTGAAAAGCTTTTTTTGCGCATCGTATTCAAACGTAGGTACAAGATATATCATATCTATATAAATATCCTTTTCACTTATGCCTAATTGCTTAACGCCTGCCAGAAAATTATTTATACGGGTATTCATCAGTTCATTGGTTTTGGCAGCAGTCTGCCCAACCTGTGTAAGGTTAAAAACGGCCAGAAAGCTGGTGGCTTTAACATTCATCAGCGCTTTAACATTCAATACTATTTCATTATCATTCTGGTAATAGTTCGGATAAGGATTATAGGTTTGATTCCAACCGGCATTGCCGTTCGACAATGCATTGGCAGGTGCAGCATTGTATTGCAAGTTTTCATCATCGTTAAGTATACCCGCTTTGGATGGCGATACTTCATTTTGTGTTTTAAAGCTTTTCTGGTTAGCATTTCGCTGTGCAAATACCATTCCGGTATTTATCAGTAAAACAATGCCACTAAGTGCAATGATTTTTTTCATAGTTTTATTTTTTTAATGGTTATTATTTTTATTGTTCAAATCATGTTTTTCCCACAGGCAGCCAAGCGCGAAATGTATGCCGTTTTGCAAACTAAGCCAAACAAGTCTTCATACTGTTGCATACTATGCCTTATACTAATTTGTTTAATTCTTCTATCAGTTCTTTGTCGGTCTTATTATTATTTTCAATTATCAAATCGAAATCAAATGTTCTCATGGCAGATACTTTATTGATTTCTAT
>JBEKEO010000298.1:0-2988 GCA_050013795.1 Bacteroidales bacterium | reverse complement strand
GCAATGCATCTCCATTTGGAGAAATAACAACGATCTTCGATTTTCCTCATAAGCGCCTGATCGGGAAAATTGAAGCTAATAATGTTCTGCTTGGTGCAAATATAATCAGTGGAACAATTGAGACGCTGTTTGATCCTGATGGTTTTTATATAGCAGGCGGCTGCAAAGCTGATGTTCATCTTCCTAATCCTTTTATTGACGGAACTTACAATATGGGCTTTATGATTGGCAGCTATAAAATTACTGATGAACTGTGGGGGGTTGTAAATTCTTTTAAAAATCCTGCTGTCATTGATAATTGTTACAGAACAAATAATCCGAATCTAAAGGGTATCTATTTTACTTTGGACAGAGATATCATTGATGCAAGTCTTAGTTTTGATTTTGTGCTGGCATCAGGCTATGTGCAGGCCAATGCGCTGATTGGCGCTGATATATGGGCGAATTTTGATCCGAACCACACTTCAATTGGCATGAGCGGATATGCATATGCACACGTAGCTGCCGGTCTTGGCGCTATTACAGGAACCAGCATAAGCGGATCGCTTGACGCAAAGGCTTTGATTACATTCAAATATGAAAATAGTCAGTTCGATGCCATGACAAGCATGAACCTTGGATTTACAGCCAGCATTTCACAAAGCCTTGGTTTTACAACAATATCAAAATCCATTTCAATCGACTGCCAGGCGGCTGCAGGTACAAGCGGATTTAGTTTTGACCTTGGCTCATGTCCCCAGGCACCATCATGTAATTAAAAATAAGTGATTATGATAAAAAAGACATTATTTCTATTATTCCTGGTTGCAGTAACAGGCGTTACTGCTCAGAATTTTAAAAGCAAAGCTTATAAAACAGGAAACTATATCTTTTGCGGGAAAGAATTACCAAAACATTTTTCTTATATCATCGAAAGAAAAGCTGATAATTCAAATACATGGAGCCCTGTTGCAGAGTTGCATTCACCGAAAAACGAAGCGGAATGTGAAGCTTCACTATTGCGTCTTCCCGGTGTGATAGCTTCTCTCACAACAATTGACAAAAACCAGACAAACAAATTCTGGCAGTTAATTCAGAAAGCAATTATCATTGATTCTTTATACTTCTATGCATCTGATCCGCGTTACCATTCGGTTGCAGGATGTGCATGGTTTGATGAGGGAATAACCAAACCAGGGGAATATCAGTATCATATTTACAAATTATCCAAAAACGGAGAAAAGACTTTGCTGAATGAAATTAAAATCACTTTTCCCGGAAAATCATTTGACGGCACTCTGCATGCGGTGAATTTCAAACTTAACGAAACCAGTATCAATATCAGCTATATGCTAAGCGATTCCGTAAATACAGCAGGTGTGAAATTATTCCGCAGCTTGTTCAAACAAAATAAATTCACTGAGACTCCCGCCAATGTTTTCTTTACAAAGGAAAAGGGGAAAATTGTCGCCCTTATCACTGACGCTTCTGCTGCAACCGGTGTTACATACAGCTACCTTGCAGCCCCGTTTGATGCCCTTGGAAATATTGGTATTCAAACAAAAGACACTTTAAATATTTACAATCTCTCCAAGCCATCTGATATTGGAATAGTCGAGAAGTTTGATGCATTGCCGGATGTGAAGAAAAGAGGAGTTAACCTGAAATGGAAATTGAAAAATTCTCTTTATATTACTTCAATTGATATTTACCGTTCAGCTACATACAGTGGTACTTATGTAAAGATAGCAAGTGTGCCGGCAAAAGAAACAGAATATTTTGATAACAATAAAATCATGCCTGCAACAGCTTACTATTATTATATATTGATTAATACCGGCTATGGTAATAGCCTGCCAAGTGCAAGAGTTCCCGTAATTCTGAAAGGGAATAAGCAAAATTTATTACCGCCTCAGAATCTTTCAATTTCCCGCAAAGGAAGAATAGTAACACTCACGTTTCAAAGGCTTGGTTCTGATATACACGGGTACTATATTTATCGCGCAAATGGATATAAGGCCCCATTGGCTCAATTATCCAATATGCTGTTAAGTAAAGATTCTATAATCAAATTTAATGATACCTTACCTTTAACCGCGTCTCCCAATGTATACAGTTACGCTGTTGCATCAGAAAACGCTTCATATAATATCAGTCCGTTGACTGAAAGAGTAAGCGTACAATTCAGCGGAGGAATGATCCCTGTGCCATCAAATGTAAATGTAATGCTGCAGGGGAAATATCCTTTTGTTACATGGAAAAATGTATCCGAAAATAATGCTGCTGTATCAGCTTACTACATTTTCAGAAGCATGGTCGATAAAAATAATAAATCCGTGAATTCCAAACGCATAGCGATAAATTCATACAATCAGAATAGTTTTACTGATACAACAGTTGTTGAAGGGAAACATTATCGATACAGCATCCAGTGTATTGGCATTGATACTACAGATACGGGGAGTATCAGCGCTGAAGCCGGAATAGAGATACCTGAACAATTGCCTGTAAAGCCCGGAAGTGTGTCTGCATATTCTTCCGATAAAAAGATTGTAATAAAATGGGACATCCCCAGCGACAATAGCATTACAGGATTCAGTATTTACCGTGCCATTGCAAATAATGAAGCAACACTGCTGAAACAAGTTTCTTCCGGGATAAATCAATTCGAAGATTCTTCCGTAAAAGGAAACCAGGAATATTTTTATTATATTAAGTCAGTTAACAAACAAGGAAAGGAAAGCAATCCCACTGATGAGGTGAGTGCAAAGGCACAGAAATAATAACAATGCTATTAGCTTAGAAATAGTTATTGAAATCAAATTTTGCAAAAGGTTATCCATTAGGTTACTAATGAAAATTCCAGTTTGAAAGCTATTGGGACTAATGGGGTGTAGAAAAAGGGTTAAATGCTTCCACTCTAATGGAAATTATTCAACGTTAATTTTCTCTAATATAATCTTTAAGCCATATAAAAGGTTTAAAAATACATTATAATAAAAAAAGTGT
>JBEKEO010000297.1:0-3000 GCA_050013795.1 Bacteroidales bacterium | reverse complement strand
AGCAATCCCTTTTCATAACATTCCATAGCAAAGCCTACAGTACCGCCTGCGCTGATGGTATCCATTCCAAGTTCATTACAAATATCATTGGCTAATGCAACATCCTTGATGTTTGCTATCATGCAGTTGGAACCCATTAAAGCAGCTGTTTCATATTCCGGTCCTTCTATTTCATGACCGTCCCATTTTGCCCATTTTGAACAACGTATAGCGCAATTGAAACATCCTGTATCCTTCCAGTTCAATTCCTGTCTGGTTGTTTCCGAACTTATCTTTTCAAATTCATCAAACTCCACTAAAGACCAGTTCTTAGTAGGAAGCACGTGATTGGTCTGGCATCCACGTATACATTTCATTGTTCCTTTTATCCTGCGGAACTTAATACCGGGATTATCCAATATCTTTTTTGTTGCTTCCATGTTCAGCACTTTGAACTTTTCTTCATCAAAATACTTTACAGGAATATCGCCATCAATAACCACAGCTTTCAGATTCTTAGCACCCATAACAGCGCCGGAACCACCGCGTCCGAATTGCCTGTGTTTATCAACTCCAATACATGCAATGTGTGAAAGATTTTCACCGGCAGGCCCTATGCATGCTACGCGTGGATCTTTGCCGGGATGAAGTTTTATCAACTCATCATTTGTTGAATAAATTCCCTTTCCCCAGAGATCACTTGCATCGCGAAATTCAATCTTGTCTTCTTTAATATAAAGATATGTTGGCTTTGCAGCTTTTCCGATTATATAAATATAATCGTATCCTGCAAATTTCATACGTGGGCCGAAGTTACCTCCGCAGTGTGAATCAAGCGCACTGCCTGTTAAAGGTGAACGAGTAACAAGAGTTGTTCTTGCACTTGTCTGTATTTTAGTTCCCGTGAATGGCCCGTTAATAAATATTAACGGATTTTCAGGACTTAAAGGATCTGGCGATGGATTAAGCTTGTCGAGTAATGCAAAACCCATCCCTTTCGCTCCGATATATTTCTCAATCAGGGCTTTTTCTGTTTCTTTGAACTCGTACTTGCCTTTTGTAAGGTCGATGTACAAGCACTTTCGGGTATATGACATATTACCTCCGAATTAATAGAACACTGATGACACTGATGTTTATGATTAATTATGATTTAAAATCAGAAATATTAAAAAGGTTTTTTATCAATTAGAATCAGTCAAATCAGTGTTCTATCTTTTCATTTTATTTGCATTCTTTATTTATTCTTAGCAAATCCGTAAGAATAGCAAAGCCTGTCTGCATTCTTCCTGCACCGGGGCCAACAATGGTAACATCGCCTAACATATCTGTTGTAAATGTCAACGCATTTGTAGCACCCATAATTCCTGCAAGTGGATGTGATAGAGGAACCATTTCAGGAGCAACTGAACCAAATACTTTTCCATCTTTCTTTTCAACACAACCTATCAATTTCCAGCGTTTGCCTTCTTTCTTGGCTTGTTCCATATCAGCAGGAGATATCTTGGTTATACCTTTACAAGTAACATCATTTATCTTTAATGGAGCACCCATCACTATGTTTGCCAGTATGGTAACTTTTCCGCGTGCATCATAACCTTCTACATCGCCCGTAGGATCGGCTTCTGCATAACCCAATTCCTGAGCAACTTTAAGAACAGCATTGTAGTCCATGCCTTTTTCCATTTCGGTAAGCATGTAATTTGTAGTACCGTTCAATATACCGCGTATCTTCGATATTTCGCATCCTGCAAGAGGACCTTCAGCTAAATTGATAATAGGAGTTCCTGCGCAAACAGTTCCTTCGATCATAAACTTCACACCTTTTTTATCAGCTATTTGTTTAAATTCAGCATACTTCAATGCGGCTGGTCCTTTGTTGCTTGTTACCACATGCTTGCCTGATTCCAGCGCAGCACGAACATGGTCGATAGCCGGTCCGCCGGTTGTAAGGTCAGTGAATGTTAGTTCGCAAAGAACAGTAGCATTGCTTTCTTTTATAAGGGTAACATTATCCCATTTTGTTACATCTTTTGTAAATTTCTTTTTTGCTTTTGCTTCTTCAATCATGAAGGGAATATCAAGTCCGTTCGGGTTATAGCAGTTGCCATAGACAAAGTCGCCAACGGCAACAATGTCGAATTCGAAATTGTATTTTTCTTTCAGAAAACTTTTTTTGTTTAGAAGAATCTCGCTGATTCCCTGTCCAACTGTACCAAATCCTAATAATGCGATGTTGTGTTTCATAAGTGTTTTTTATTTTTGATTAATTTATAATTGGTTTTAGCTATAGATCATTAATTCAAATTCTTTATTATAAAATGATTTTGACACAAAAATAACTTTTTAATTTTATTGCTTAGGCCAATATTTTCTTGGTAAAAATATGCAAATTTTAATTCAGCAATATATGTACAGTCAAAGGAACGGGAAACATTTATTTCACAACAGGAAGGTTTAGAGCAACAGGTGGCTATTGAATAGAAGAAGGCAGTCAACAGTCAACAGTCGGCAGTTCGATATTCTTTATTCCCTGTTCAATATTCGTTATTCTTAGTCATTTATTGTCATTGTTCTCGATACGCTTCGCTACTCGAACTGACATTTGTTGTCATTAGGTCATTGGTTCTCAATTCGATTGTTCTCCGCCGCGGCGGATGTTCGTTTGTTCGAATGTTCTTTAATTGGAACACTGATGACACTGAAAATACTGATTTACACTGATTTTAAAAAAAGCCAACATCCGAGAGCAAAATAGTTCATTAAGAAGCAGTTATATATCAACGCTTATCAGTTATACTGAAGGCAAGCTTTATATGTTATCCCACCTCTTTTTCTGAAAATGCACCCAAAACAGTAATAGTTTGTGCAAGTATTGTAACACTCTATGCAACTATTATAATACTTTGTGCAAGTATTGTAATACTCTCTGCAACTATTATAATACTTTGTGCAAGTATTGTAATACTCTCTGCAACTATTATAATACTTTGTGCAAGTATTGTAATACTCTCTGCAACT
>JBEKEO010000296.1:0-3032 GCA_050013795.1 Bacteroidales bacterium | reverse complement strand
GTTTATAATGAAGCTCCTATGGATGACGCTCATGTTACAGCGGTGCTTGCTCATGGACAAAGCCAATCGGGGGCTGCGACACCGACTTTGTAAATATATAATTAATGAGAAAATTAACGCTATAGGAAACTGTGGCGTTTTTTTTTATTTACAAATAAAAATGCTATTGAAGAAGGATGAATAAAATAAATATTACGATATGTTTGGTAGTTAATTTTTAATACAGTAAATTAGCATCTCAATTTTTTTATTTCACTCCAAATAAAAATATAATTATAAATTTTAAACCAAGTACCATGAAAAAAAATCTATTATTTGTTTTAAGAAACCTTATTATAGCTTTAGGAATTACGACATTGGCTAATGTGACAACAGCACAAACAACGCTGTATAGCACAGATTTTGGAACATCTAATGCTTTTCCAACGGGGTGGACTGCTTCAGGCGGCACTACGCTATGGACAGATAATTCTACCAGCCCTTCAACCGGCTATACTGGGGCATCCGGAGGTGATAATGCTGATAACGGAACTAATGGAACCGCAACATTGGTATATAATAATAGTTTGAGTACGGCAGGTTACAGCGGTATTACTGTTACATGGGGAGGGAGAATGACCACCACCGGAGCATCGCCTACTTTCCAGTGGAGCATTGATGGCACTAACTGGAACACAGTTAGCTTTACCGATGTGTCAAATAATTCGACATGGGGGCTAGTTACGGTAACTTTGCCTTCCGGTACATCAGGAGTAAGCAACCTAGAATTTAAGTGGACATCCAATTCAAATGCGGGAACGTACCGCATGGATGATTTCAAACAATCAAATAAAAAAATAATAATAAATTAAAAACATTTAAATATGAAAACAAAAATAATTAAAATAATATTTACTGTTTACTGTTTATTGTTTACCATGCACAGTTTTTCACAGAGTTGGCAGTGGGCAAATAGTGGTGGTAGTATATTTCCTTATGATGAAGGATTTTCATTATGCCAAGACCTAAGTGGGAATATTTATGTAACAGGAACAATTCAGGGTTCTTTACCCAGTGATAATACCCATCATTACGCAATTTTTAATTCCGATACAATTACTGTAAATGGTGAAAATGATATTTTTCTTGCTAAATATGATTCAAACGGAAATCAATTATGGGTAATCCATTTTGGAGGTTCTTATGATAACTGGACAAACCAAAAATCAGAAGCTGCCGGACACATTACTTATAATCCTTCAACTAATTCTATTTATTTAACAGGTGAGTTTGTTGGCAGTTGTTCTATTGGTTCACATACAATATATGCGGCAGGAGCAAGTGATGTACAAATTTTTATTGCAAAATTCGATTTGAATGGAACCTGTATCTGGGCAAAAAGTGCAGGTAGTTCAGGTGATGGTGATGGATGCAGAGCTATAGCTGTTTCGCCTTCAGGGAAAGTTTATATTGCCGGCAATACTCAAAACACAGCAAGTTTTGATACAATTAATATTTCCAATGGTGGTTTTCTGGCAATGTATGATGACAGTGGTAAATGCCAGTGGGTAAAAAATATTTTTAATGGAATAAATCATTTTCCTTATGGAGCAGCCGGTTCACCTGTATCATTGCAAATATATAATAATGATCTTTTTGTATTAGCTGAAAAAAATTCTGATTCGGTTTATGTAGATACAGTTTTGTTTATGAAATCAAATTATTACTCCAATATATTAGCAAGATTTGATTCATTAGGAAATGTAAAATGGGCAAAGCAAATGGGTGGTCCATCTGCATACTGTTATGGTT
Source organism: Bacteroidales bacterium (assembly GCA_050013795.1). Lineage (GTDB taxonomy): Bacteria > Bacteroidota > Bacteroidia > Bacteroidales > CG2-30-32-10 > CAWHOW01. The sequence goes on along the minus strand of JBEKEO010000296.1, from coordinate 1,241 downwards.
CTCTTACTATGGACAATAATGGAAATTGTTATTTTGGAAATCAATTTTTAGGAGGGTATGCTATTTTTGATACTGATACAGTTTATGCCAAAGATAGTGTAAATTTCTTTTTTGTAAAGTATAATCAAAATGGAATTTTCCAGTGGGTCAATCAGGGATATTCAACTTTACCGCCAAATTATGACATAATGTTACAAGGCGCCTCTTCCGATATCAATGGAAATGTTTATTTAACAGGAGCATTCTCCGGTAATGCAACATTCGGAACGTATAGTGTTACGGCTAATACATCAGAAGATATTTTTATCACCCGATATAATACTAGTGGTGATTGTATTGGTGTTTGCCATGCTGGTACTGGAATTGGTTATGGTGTATTAGCAGAAGGAGATGGTTCTTGCGTAGTTACAGGGAGCTACGGATTATCACAGCCCGGTCAATGGACTACACAACTTGGCTCTAATACTTTAACAAGCTATGGTTATGATGATATTTTTGTTGCAAAAGCAGATGCCATAACAGGTATAAATGAGAAAAAACAAAACACAAATGACCAGCTTGTGATTTATGCAAACCCCACTACAGGTAAATGCAATATAACTGTACCGGATGAGTTTTTAAATGAAAATAATTTAACATTAAGTATTTTTGATAACAACGGAAAACTTATACAGCAGAGAAAACTAGAAATGAACGAAGGGAAAATAAAATTAGATTTAGATGCAGAAGCAAAAGGGATTTATAATGCAACACTAGGTAATGGAAAGAAGATTTATGCAGGGAAGATAGTGTTTGAATAGAAGAAATAATATTTAGGAGTTAATAAAGCTAAAGGGCTTCGCTAAAGCGAAGCCCTTTTTTTATCTTCAAAAGAACGTGGTGGAAAATTGCAGCTCTTTTGCAGCCGAAATAATATCTGCCTTTAAAGATAGGCTGCAAATGTGCTGCAATGTGTGATAACCAAAGCGCCATCGGCGAAAAGTGCGGTGGGGTAAAAATTTAAACACTTGGGGCGGCTTGAGTGTCGGCTTTTTGTCTTTTGTCTCTGAACAGTCAAGTTGCACTGAACTGTCTAAAGCCAGTCTTTTTTTAATACTTTTTAATTTATCGGCGCTTGCACCTAACGGTTTGCGGGTTTAAGAAGGCGGGGCATTTCACCACCGAACTCCATTTGAAAAACTGAACTTTGATTACCCACAAAACTGTCAACGGAGAACGAAACCCCCGCTTTCTTAAACCCG
>JBEKEO010000295.1:0-3036 GCA_050013795.1 Bacteroidales bacterium | reverse complement strand
GACACCGTTCCAACGCATAGCTATACTATTATAATTATTATCTAACCATTTTCCATAAGCAATTGAAAAACCGTTATTATTAAAAAGGATACTTTCTACTTTAAAGTCACTTGCATTTACATCTTTTGGATCCATAAATATATTTTTTATATTTCCCCTACTCTTTAAGGATTTTCGGGTTACTCCATAAAATAAAACAACATAATAGTGTGCGTTGGCAGATTAGCTCTTTTGCCTGTGGTGGGCGAAGCCCAGCCGCCGAAGGCGGCAACAGGCAAATGTGCTAATGTGTATCGGCATTTCATTTTCTTTTTTTATTTTTCGTGCGTCGGCAAAACAAAATTTTCTTTTAAGTCAGTCGAACTTGTCAATGAATGAATGAACTGTCAAAATAAACTTTCTGTCCTGTCTGCAAAGTTAATATTTATATTTTGTCGCCTTGTGTATAACGAACGTGTGTTACTTTCAGTGGCGGACTGTCAGGCGAAGACGGACGAGTCTGCCGTGATAATAATTTTAGGTTGCACTGCTGAAACCCGTCAACCACAAGCCATTGAAGTAACACAAAGTTATAGCCAGTGCAACTCATAACTTACTTATCCGTGGTCAGTGTCATTTGTTTTTAATCTTTCGTGCGTTGGCGCATTTTTTAAATTTTATTTTCTTTTCTATTGGCTTTGCAAGCTCTTTTACAGCCAAACACCATCTGTCTTTAAAATAAAAGCTGCAAATGTGCTTGCAAAGCGCGATGGATTATATGTATATTATTCTAAAATTTGAATCAATTCATTATTTAAAAAATATAGCTTCTTCCCATAACCAAAACTCCATATTTCATGAACACCTGTATCATTAGTTATTTTAGTTTTATCCCAAGGTTCACCCCATGCGAACAAACACATTTCTTCTGTCATACCAAGAGTAATTTTTGAATCGGCAATCAGGGTACCCAGATCTTCACCAAATTTCGTAACGCATAATTGATGATGTTGAGTTTTTAATAATTCTTGATTTTTTTGTGCTTCTTTTTCTTTATTCAATAATACAGATTGATTGGCATTATTTTCTTTTTTAATATTATCTAAAATGGTATCATAATCGGATAATTCTAAAAATATAAATTCCTTTTTACTTTTAATGCATCGTATTTTATATTTTGAAATATCTTTAATGCTATAATTATAACTTGCATAATTATCTTCGAAATAGCTTTCTCTGCTTCTAATAATTATTTTATGATTATTATTATTTAAAATGAATGCAATAGTATATACTGGGTCATGTAATACTGGTTTATCATCACCAGCATAGAGACGGCCAATTGGAAGAAGTGTTACTTCACATTTCCAAATTGAGTTATATTTCACTAGAATACTATCATTTGTCAAAATATCATAATATTCAATACCATTTTTATCCGTATATTGTTCATTATATGTAATAGAGAATAAAGGTCGATAATTATCAATATCTTTTGCTCTTACAATAAAATATTTTCCGTCAAACAATTGTTTTAATTTAACAAAATTTTCAACGATTATTAGATTTTGTGTAAGTTCATAGATGTCTTCACCAACATAATAAACAGTATCGTTGCTATTTTCTATTTTGAGTTGAATTAAATAACAATTACCACCACCGTTTAAAAAAAATGGTTCACCAGCTTGATTACTACTGAAATTTAAGACATGGAATAAACGACCCATCGTGGATTCGTTTACACAAAGTTTCTTTAATATTGAATCGCTCTCCTTAGGTTGAAATATTTGAATAATTCGATAATATTTATTACCAATTTTACTCGAATCTGAACCAATGCATCTCTTATCTTCATTAGAAATATTAAAAGCTAAAGGCTTATATACATGCGTTACTAATTTACTTCCCGAAGGCAATTCAAATGAATCATGCATTCTTGGATATCCCCATGATTTATAATTATCAGATAAAATCAATGTATCCATTTGCTCCCTAAGTAAAAGAGGTGTTTTACTATTTGGCATAAATATTTTTAGTCCAATATATTGCTTATAAAATAAATTATTACCACCATAAACCTCGAAGCCCTTCAAACTATCATAAGTTGGGGGCTTCTCAACAATTACGGATGTTTTCTTCTCTATCTTCCCAATAGTTACTTGCGAATACGATATTTTAAAACAAATTAAGGGAAGAAAAAACACACAAATTATCAGCTTTATTTTCATTTTATATGGAAATTAATTTTGTTCTAAATAGAAAACAACAAGTTGATTATTCATTTCTATACCCATACCATAATAATTTGGTTTTTCATCATATATTTTTTCTTTCCATTCAAATGTATACATTGAATTTATTTCTTCTATTATTAATATTCCCTGTTTGCAAATTTCTTTGTCTGACTGAATCCAAGCAAGTTTATAAATACCATCAATTTTTCTATTTCCATCCTGCTTTCTTGCTATTTCGTTCATAATCTCATTATTATTATGTGACCATATACCGTTTAAACATATGTTACCATCTCTGTCACGGATTATATCATATATTCCGAAACGCCAGTCATTATTTTTAGCAAGGTCTTCAATTGTTTTTTTTATTTCTATTGATTCTTTCATAACTTTTTATTTTTAGGTTAAACATTAATTTATTAATCATATATTACCGTGCGTTTGCAAGATTGCACTTTTTTGCTTTTGCGAAGTGTGAGCTTTGTGCTGTGGGGCAAAAGCAAATGTGTGCAACGTGCGGTTGCAAGAAATTTTAAAAATACGAAGCGTGGGTAAATCTCATTTTCTTTTTTGTCATTCTGTGCCGTAGTTATTCTGTTGAATTTTTGGAATGCAGCCGAATTAGGTTGCATAAATCTGTCAGTTAATTTGTCTTTGTCTGTAGTACTAATATTGTCTGTCATTATTTTTTGCATTGGCTATAACGAACGAGTGTTGCTTTTAGTGCCTGACTTAAGAGATTCTGCTCATCACCCCAAAGATAATAATTCTTACTTATGCCAAAGCCCAAAATGAGCATAATCCAGGCATTAAAGCAACACTA
>JBEKEO010000294.1:0-3041 GCA_050013795.1 Bacteroidales bacterium | reverse complement strand
TGTAAAAAACAGTTTCAGCATTATCATTAATCATATAAGTTTCGGTAATGGAAACCGATTTTAATGAGGTGTGGCGAGAAGCATTGTATTTCTCAGTGTAAAAGTTTGAGGCAACCTGTTTTACCTGGTTAACATCAATTTTTTTTGCAAAAAGTGGGTTAAAGCAAAAAGAAATTGCGACAAAGCATAAAATAAATAGATTTCTGATTTTCATAACGGTAGATTTTTAGGGTTTATTTCTTAGCAAATATACATATTATATTCTAAAAAGCAAAGTTTTTTATAAATTCGCCTGACAATTTAACATTTCTTTTTCTTATCAAATGAATTTACTTATAACAAACATTAAAAAAATCGTTCAGGTCGAAACATCTGCGAACCATAAACAGAAAGTATGCGGTAGCGATATGTCAAAACTTGAAACCATCGATAATGCATACATCCTGATTAAAGGGGATAAAATCGCTGAATTTGGTTCGATGGAGAATATAGGAAATTTTATCAGCATAGTTGACAAGGAAATTGATGCTACCGACAGGATGGTTTTTCCGAGTTTCTGCGATTCGCATACCCACCTTGTTTATGCAGGCAGCAGGGAAATAGAATATATTGATAAGATAAAAGGGCTGTCGTACGAGGAAATTGCCAAACGCGGTGGCGGTATCCTTAATTCTGCTAAAAAGCTTCATAATACATCTGAAGAAGAATTATCATTACAGGCATTGGAGAGGATAAATGAAATTAAGCTTTTAGGAACAGGAGCCATGGAAATAAAAAGCGGCTACGGGCTTAACCTGCACGATGAACTGAAAATGTTAAGGGTAATTGCCTGGCTTAAGGAAATTTCTCCACTTACTATAAAGGCTACTTTTCTTGGTGCGCACGCTGTCCCGGCTGAATATAAAGGAAGACAACATGATTATGTTAATGTGATAATAAACGAAATGATACCCGCAATAGCACAGGAGAATCTTGCCGATTATATAGATGTTTTCTGCGATAAAGGTTTTTTTACAGTTGAAGAAACCGACAGGATGCTGGCAGCAGGAGCAAAACACGGGCTTCGCGCCAAGATTCATGCTAATGAAATGGATTATTCGGGAGGAATACAAGTTGGTGTTAAACATAATGCCTTATCTGTTGACCATCTTGAATATGTTGGAGAAGAAGAAATTGCTGCTTTGAAAAATTCAGAAACAATGCCAACAATACTTCCCGGAGCTGCCTTCTTTCTCGACATGCCATTGTCGCCTGTAAGGAAAATGATAGATGCAGGGCTGCCTGTTGCTATGGCAAGCGATTTTAATCCCGGTTCTTCGCCTTCGGGCAATATGCAATTTGTACTTTCCTTGGCTTGTATCAGGTATCGCATGCTGCCTGAGGAGGCCATAAACGCAGTTACTCTTAACAGCGCTTATGCCATGGGTGTGAGCGATGAGCTTGGCAGTATAGCTGTAGGGAAAAAAGCCAACCTGTTTATTACAAAACCTATTCCCACTTACGAATTCATGCCATATGCTTATGGAAGCAATAAAGTTGAAATTGTTATATTAAATGGAGAAGTTCAGTAACTCAAAGAAGAACTCATCACATTAATTTTTTCCCTAATTTCGCAGCGGTTTTATTAATTTTTAACTTTTCTTGATAATATGAAACATATAATTGAATGCGTTCCCAATTTCAGCGAGGGGAATGATATGGGCATCATCAGGCAGATAACCGACCAGATTGAAACTGTTGAAGGCGTTAAATTGCTCGATGTTGACCCTGGAAAAGCTACCAACCGCACTGTGGTAACCTTTGTTGGAGAACCTGATGCTGTTGTTGAAGCTGCATACAGGGCAATCAAGAAAGCTTCTGAAATTATTGATATGCGCAAGCATAAAGGCGAGCATCCACGCTTTGGTGCTACCGATGTTTGTCCTTTTGTTCCTGTTGCCAATATTACGATGGATGAAACTGTTGTTTATGCCCGCAAACTTGCTGAAAAAGTTGGAAAAGAACTGAAGATACCTGTTTATTGTTACGAAAATGCTGCATTTACTCCTGAGAGAAGAAACCTTGCCAATTGCCGTTCCGGCGAATACGAAGGACTTCAGCAAAAGCTTGCTGACCCTAAATGGAAACCTGATTTCGGACCTTCGGCATTTAATGCTACAGCAGGTGCCACAGCAGTAGGAGCAAGAGATTTCCTTGTTGCCTATAATGTTAACCTCAATACAACTTCAGTAAGAAGAGCCAATGCCGTTGCATTTGATATACGCGAAAAAGGCCGTCCTAAGCGCGAAGGCAACCAGGCTACAGGAAAAATTGTTAAAGATGAAAAAGGCAACCAGGTAATGATACCCGGTTCGCTTAAAGCATGTAAGGCTATCGGTTGGTTTATAGAAGAATACGGTATTGCCCAGATTTCAATTAACCTTACTAACATAAGCATAACCCCTGTACATATTGCTTTTGAGGAAGCAAGCAGGAAAGCCCAGGAAAGAGGTCTGCGTGCCACAGGCTCGGAGCTTGTAGGTTTGATACCAAAGAAAGCCATGATAGATGCTGGAAAATATTTCCTTCGCAAACAACAGCGTTCTGTGGGTGTTTCGGAAGAAGAAATAATCAAGATAGCTATAAAATCATTAGGGCTTGATGACCTGAAACCATTCAATCCAAAAGAAAAGATCATTGAATATCTTCTTGAAGATACAACAAAGAGGAGCCTTGTAAATATGACCTGCAAAGGTTTTGCAAACGAAACGGCATCCGAATCGCCTGCACCGGGTGGAGGCTCTGTTTCCGCATATTTAGGGGCATTAGGCGTTTCGTTGGGAACTATGGTTGCCAATCTTTCATCGCATAAAGCAGGATGGGATGAGCGTTGGGAAGAATTCAGCAATTGGGCAGAAAAAGGACAAGCATTGAAAGATGAGCTTCTATACCTGGTTGATGAAGACACCGTTTCATTTAATAAGATCATGGATGCATTCGGTCTACCTAAAAACAGCGATGCTGAAAAGACAGCAAGAAATACTGCTATACAGGAAGCCACT
>JBEKEO010000293.1:0-3105 GCA_050013795.1 Bacteroidales bacterium | reverse complement strand
ATGATTTTGCTTAAACTTATTTACAGGCAAACAGGAGTTACATCTTATGAAATTGTTAAAGAATTAAGAGGCTCGCTAAGGGCTATCTTCTGGCAAACAATAGCCCGTTTATTCGGCAATAACCTTAAAGTGGAATACGACCCTGTTGGCGAAGACAAGGCAATAGAAGAAATTGTTAAGCAAATAGAAAACGGTAAGCTGTAATTATTATTTTCCGCGCCCCTGGATAATAATCAGCACGGTATAAATAAGAATTTTCAGGTCAACTGATATTGACATATTTTCAAGATACAGGATATCGTACTTCAGTCTGTTTATCATTTGTTCCACGTTTTCGGCATATCCGTATTTAACCTGTCCCCATGAAGTAATACCCGGCTTTACTTTGAACAGAAGTCTGTAATGTGGTGCTGTTTTAGTGATCTGTTCTATGAAAAACTGACGTTCAGGACGATAACCTACCAGCGCCATATCTCCCTTTAAAACATTATAGAATTGCGGAATTTCATCAAGCCTAACTTTGCGCATAAATCTTCCGAAAGGAGTGATCCTTGGGTCATTCTTGCTCGAAAGTTGAGGCCCATTTATTTCGGCATTGATAAACATAGAGCGAAATTTATGCATTTTAAATGTTTTTCCATGTAATCCCACCCTGTCGTGTGAATAAAAGACAGGGCCCTCTGAAGTCATTTTTACAAGTACGCCAATAATAAGATAGATTGGCGAAAATCCAATTAATACAATTAACGAAACGGCAATATCCATCACTCTTTTAATTGATTGTTGCCATACAGGCATCAATTCAGGCGAAATCTGGATCAGGGGAGCATCCCAGATTGCAGTCATTTTTACTGAACCAAGCAATATATCCTGCATATCGGGAATCACTTTAATAACCACATTGGCTCCATTGATTTCAGTCAGTATCTTATCAATTGTTTTATGCTCCGAAGGTTCAATTGCAATAATAACTTCTTCAACTTTATTAGAGTGAATGATATTTAAGATGTTCTTGTAATGGCCAAGATGAGGCAAATATTCGCCAAGATGATAATCACCATTATTTTTCACGTGAACAAACCCAATGAATTTATTTCCTGCCGATTTTGTCTGGCTTTCAATATCATTATATAAAGTAATGGCATTTTTATCGCTTCCTACAATAACAGTATTAAATCCAATTATACGATGGTGTATTCTGTATGCGGTTATTGAAGTCAATATTAAACGGAAAGCGAATGTTATTCCAAAATGAAGCAGAAACAGAATGAAAAAAGAAAAATAATAATCTTTATATGTTTTTGCATCTTTGTCAATAAGAACAACAAAGAAAAGAACTATCACGCCGATAATTGAAATTAATAAAGTTTGTCCAAGTTCCTTTAGCCTTGATTTCCTGTATATCTTGGAATATGTCCCAATTAGCAAATAAAGGATAAACCAGAAAATAGGAATAAGGATAATACCAAGTAAAAGATTATTATCAATCAGTATTTGTTCTTTCAGATGAAATGCCTGATGATTAATTGATATTTTCCGGTAGAAAAAAAACAAATTCCAGGCAAGTAATGCCGATAAAATATCAGCAATCACATATTTTAATACCTGGAGTTTTTTATTCATTTTTTATTGATATAATAACTTTAGGTTGTCAAGTAATACTTCGGGATAAGCCACAGTATCGTTTTTTGCAACTTCAAAATACACCTGATAATGATTGGCGCTAATGGTGTTACTGTTAATAGCAGTATTCAGGTTAACATAAATTTTATTCCATGTATTCGATTTGGCAATAGTAAGAATGCTTAATTTTTCAAAAGTAGTATCGCTTCCATTGATCATGAGCGCATAAAGTCCTACATCAAAACTTTGATTCGTTTTATAATTCATTTCCAGAAAAACAGGATCTGATCCATTGGGAAGATAATACGATTTAATAGTTTCTCCCTCAAAATATGTATGTGTAGCGTCTAAATCAATAAGTCCCGAATAATGTCCTTCAAATACCCGCGGATCATCAGGAAGAGTTCTGTTTATTGTTGTATCGCTGAAATGAGTTTTGTTTATTGATATACCAGCCGATTCAAAATTTTCTTCCCATTGAAATACTGTTGCTGAAGAGTATGTGAGAATTGGATTAACTGTAATAGCATTATTAATACCGGCTACAAGGTTCATGTTTTCTGTGTAAGGTTGATAGAAAGGATATATTGACCTGAGTGCGGAAATACCATCTACTTTAATTCCGGCATTAATTTTTACGGTATGCATCCCTATCTGTAGAATCGGAATAGTGGCAGGAAGTTCAAATGCTCCAATAATTTGATCATCAACGTAAACCCAAGCATCTGTAATCTTACTCGAACTGCTGCCATATTCGGGATGTGCCTGAGTGCTGATTGCAATATTATCAATATGAATATAAGAAGGTATAGCAACTTTCAGATCGCAGGAAGACCAAGAGAAAAGTAAGATTGAGATAAAAAGAATAAAAGTAGATTTTCGTAAAAACATTATCGATAACTTGTAATTTTAGTTGATATAATTCTAATTAACTATGCTTTTTAATATTTATTGTGTATATTAAAAAATATTTTACGAAAAAAATCAATAATTGTTATCGAAAATGAGATAAATAATTGAAAATCAAAGGATATTAGTGCTTAAAGTTAGTTTTTCAATTATTTTATATGCAAGGTCAAGCGAGTTATATCCATCTAGAATAGTAACAGGGGGTGTTGAATTATTAATAATAGCATCATAGAATGTTTCGAGTTCAGTTTTAATAGCATTTATTGGCGTAATTTCAGGTTTTTCAAAGAATATTTGTTTTTTGCCTTTTTTTTCTCCAAGATCAATCACTATTGATAATGGATTAGTATCTCCCTCAACATTCGCCATCCGTACAATTTCACATTGTTTTTTCAGAAAGTCAACTGAAATATAGGCATCTCGCTGAAAAAATCTTGATTTGCGCATATTTTTTAATGAAATACGGCTGGCTGTAAGATTTGCCACACAACCATTATCGAATTCAATACGTGCATTTGCAATATCCGGAGTATCACTAACAACCGATACACCACTTGCACTAATTTTTTTAAT
>JBEKEO010000292.1:0-5466 GCA_050013795.1 Bacteroidales bacterium | reverse complement strand
ACGATAAATGTGTCGGGCGCATAGGCGCTATCATTAATAGAAATTACAATGATAAAGTAGGAAAGAAATTCGGACGGATCAATAGGATCGAGTTTATAGATGACATGGAGGTCAGTGAGAAACTGATTCAAACTGCCAAAGACTGGTTTCGCCAGCAGGGAATGGAATACATTCATGGTCCATTAGGCTTTACCAACCTTGACACACAGGGATTGCTGGTAGAAGGGTTCGATTACCTCCCTTCCATAGCGTCGGTTTATCATCTGCCTTATTATAAAGACCACTTTGAAAGACTTGGTTTTGAAAAAGAAAACGACTGGATTGAATTTCGTTTGACTATTACTGAAGCACCATTGAAAAAGGCTAAGCGGGGAGCAGAGCTTGTGAAGCAAAGATATGGTGTTAAAGTTGTGAGCTTTACTAAACGCTCAGAAATGCAACCATTCGCAAAAAAAATATTTGAAGTTTTAAATGATGCCTTTCAGTTCCTGCCGTATGTATCTTTTCTTAATGAGAAAATGATAAAATTGTATTCCGACAAATATTTTAATATTCTCAATCCCAAATTTATTAAAGTAGTTACCAAGGATAATGAACCTGTCGGTTTCTTTGTAGGTCTGCCTTCCCTGTCAGTAGCTATGCAAAAAGCCAAAGGCAGTTTATTTCCATTTGGATTTACTCATGTATTAAAAGCTTTGAAAAAGCCGGAAGTAATAGATATGCTTCTTACAGGCGTTACACAGGATTACCAGAATGCCGGCATTGCTGTTATTTTGATCTCAGAATTGCAGGAAGAAATGATAAAGGCCGGTATTACCACACTTGAAACTACCGGTGTGTTTGAAACAAATCAGAATGTAATAACGAACTGGAAGAACTACGAACACATACAGCACAAAAGAAGAAGGTGCTATGTGAAGAAAATATAATCTATCTCAACATTTTCAGGAAATCATCTTCAGTAATAACAGGTATGTGAAGTTTCGCAGCTTTTTTATTCTTTTCAGGCCCCATCTTATCGCCAGCCAACAGGAAGTCCGTTTTAGCAGATAAAGCACTTACATTTTTACCACCATTCTCTTCTATCATTTTCTTTACCTTATCGCGGGAAAACTTTGTAAATACACCACTCACTACAAATGATTTTCCCTGCAGCTTATCAGAGATAAGCGAAGATGAATGTTCATCAATTTCAAACTGAACACCTTTATCTTTAAGCTTTTGAATAAGGTCAACATTCTTTTTGTTTTTAATAAATGATATTATGCTTTCTGCAATCTTTTCGCCTACTTCTTCCGCATTAATCAATTCATCATATCCTGCACCGATCAATGCATCAATATTTCTAAAATGCAGAGCAAGCTTTTTTGCAACAGTTTCTCCCACATATCTGATCCCTATAGCAAACAGAACTCTTTCAAAAGGAACCTTTTTAGATTCTTCTATTCCTTTCAGGATATTCTCTACTGTTTTTTCTTTAAATTTCACTATACGTTTTTTTCCATCATCAAGGATGTATTCTTTCTCAAGTCCGAAAAGCCTGTCATAGCTAAGGTCGTATAGATCGGTTGCATTTTTCACAAGTCCATTGTCAAAAAGTATTTCAATCTTTCCTTCTCCCAGGCTGTCAATATTCATTGCTTTCCTGCTGATGAAATGTTCAAGTTTTCCTTTTATCTGAGGAGCACAACCTGTTTCATTCGGACAATAATGTATGGCTTCTCCTTCTTTCCTGATCAATAGAGTGCCGCATTCAGGACAGTTCTTAATATATTCGATTTTCTTTAAAGAAGCATTATCTCTCTTAGACTCATCAACACTGATTATTTTAGGGATGATCTCCCCACCCTTTTCAACAAAAACATAATCACCGTAATGGAGGTCAAGCTTTTCTACCTGGTCGGCATTGTGCAATGTTGCACGCTTCACGACCGTTCCTGCTAACTGAACAGGTTGAAGATTGGCAACAGGAGTAACAGCACCGGTTCTCCCTACCTGAAAATCTACTGAAAGTAATTTTGTTGAAACACGTTCCGCCTTGAACTTATATGCTATGGCCCATTTTGGAGATTTTGCCGTGTAGCCAAGCATTTCCTGCTGCTTATATGAATTGACCTTAATGACAGCACCGTCAATATCAAAATTAAGGTTCTCTTTTTCCGTCTCCCATGTTTTGATATATTCAAAAATGCCATTGATATCATGGCATTTCACCATGTATTCTGAAACTTTAAATCCCCATTCCTTTGCTTTTCTTAAGCTTTCATAATGAGTAGTAATTGAAAGATCTTCACCAAGCAAATAATATAGAAAACCATCAAGTCCTCTTTTAGCAACTTCCTTCGAGTCTTGCATCTTCATACTGCCCGATGCAGCATTGCGTGGATTAGCAAAAGGTATTTCTCCAATTTCTTCACGCTCCTTATTAAGCCTTTGAAAACTTTTATGAGGCATGATGATCTCTCCGCGAATCTCAAATTCTTTAGGAAAATCATTTCCATGTAATGTAAGCGGAATACTTTTGATGGTCTTGACATTTAATGTGACATCATCGCCTTTTTCACCATCACCTCTAGTGATCGCTTGCTTTAAAACCCCATTCACATAGGTAAGACCGATTGAAAGCCCGTCATATTTAAGTTCGCAAACATACTCAAAATCATCACCTATAACTTTTCTTACCCTTTCATCAAATTCCTCTATTTCTTCTTTCGAATAGGTATTGCTTAATGAAAGCATAGGGTATTTATGCTTCACTTGTTTGAATTCCTTGGTAATATCTCCACCAACCCTTTGCGATGGAGAATAAGGATCGTTGAATTCGGGGAATTTATTCTCAAGCTTTATCAACTCATCCATCAGCATGTCAAAATCATAATCGCTTATCAAAGGATGCGAAAGAACATAATAGTAGTAATTATGCTCGTTAAGTTCTTTTCTTAACGATTCAATCCTTGACTTTGCTCCGTCTTTTGACATGATAATTATTACAAAAAAAAGCCGGATAATCCGGCTTTCCAGCTTCTTGAATGTATATTAAAAACTAATATAGGTAATATCAAGTTCAACAGGATTGACGCACATTGCAGGAATTTTCGAAGCATTGAAAATAANNGAAAATAACCTGTTCAGCCCATGGGCTAAGTATAAAACTTGGTAACAATTGATGAGGGTTAGTCATTATCATGACGAGATCTGCTTTTATATAATCACAATACACATTAATGCTTTTCCCGAAATTTCCATGAGTATCGGCTGATATTTTATCTGTATATTTAATACCATTCTTTGAAAGGATATTCTTTATCTGCGACATATTTCTCATCACTTCATTCATCTGGAGTTCATCGTTGTATTTAATGCCGAATAAATGAATGGTCGAACAAAAGATCTTTGCAATATGAATTGCCCAGTCTACCTTTTGCTTTGATTCGGAAGTTTCATCAATGGGTAAAACTATGTTCTTATACCCTTTTGCAAAATTGTGCTCCTGTATAACAATAACAGGAACATTAGAGCTTTCAATGACTTTCAGTGCAAAGCTGCCTACAAGGTGCTGTAAACCTATCTTGCCATGTGTTCCCATCACTACTATCCTGGCACCAATTTCATCAGTAACCTTGGCAATTGTGGTAAAAATGCTTCCTTCCCTTGAGATGTAATCTAATTTAACGTTATATTTTTTCTCAACCGTTTCAGCAATGGCTTTCAATTTCTCATTGATAGCTTCTTCTTCCAGATGTTCTTTTTTCAGGAACGATTTCGTTTCTTTATTAATTACATGCAGTATTGTTACTTTACCTTTCAGGCATTTTGCAATACCGGCAGCGTGATCAATTGCAAAATCTGCCACTTTTGTAAAATCAGTAGGTACAAGTACAATGTTTTCTTTCTTCTTTTTTTCCATAAAATATTCTTATTATTTCGTTTTTAAAGCAAGCAAATTTATAAAATTTTAAAATTTGGTTTATTAATTTACTGTTAATAAATTCTGAATCTCCGATAAATTCTTTTTCTTCTTTTCTACTCTAAGCTTTTTTGCAGACCTGGTAAAATAATTGTTATTAGAAAGGAAATCAACCTGTATATGATACCATTTTTTTAGTGTTGTAGGGATTCCATTAACATTCCATTCGCAAAGCAATTGATTGGCTATCATAAAAAAATCATCTCTGCCCAGATAATCAAGGTCTGCATCGCAAAGAATCTTCTGAAGTATGGTTTTTGGTTGTTGGGGCAATTTTGTAATAAGTATCATGCCGCAAATAATATCTATATCTTCAGCTGTATATCCGAATTTTGGCAAATGTGTTTTTGAAAATTTAGCCGAACAGTCTTCATGATCCTTATATCCTAATAAGAAACCGGAATCATGATAAAGAGCTGCCGTTTTAAGAAGCATTAAACCTTTCTTGTCAATCTTCTCAAGTTTGGCAAGTTTTATGGCAGATTCATATACATCCAGGGTATGATTATAACAATGATAATATAAATCAGGCTTTAATCCTGTTTTCAGTTTATCCAGAATAAACTCTTTTGCAGCAACAAAATCCATCATATAGAGTTTAATAATATATAAGCAAATATATATATTTCTCTAATACAAAATAAAAAAAGACTGTTTTTTATTACTTTTTTACAAAAGGAAGGGTGAAATACTGCGCAGAAATATTCCCTGGACATAAGCATTGACCATGTCAAATGATGTGACGGGTATTTCACAATCTATATAAGGTTTTATTATTTCAGCTATCTGGTTCTTTGTTAAAAGATAGCAACCGCAGATAATAGCAAACTGAAACTGCTGGCAGTTTATCAAAGGTTTCTCAAAAATCTTTGCCACAGTATAATTCAGCTTTTTCTGGCTGAACTCATTGATCATGGTCTGTACTTCGTCCTGCTCCTTAAACTCTGCAGAAGTGCTGTCGTTTGCTGCTTGTAAAATAAGAATGCAGTCGTTATCCTTTAATGATGAAAGTTTCGGCGTGTCTTCTAGGTATTGGATAAAATCACCCCTGTAGCGCGACATCACGATGCCATATGTAGTCAGATGAATATCTTTTGGCAGCTGTTCTTCCATTTGCTTAAATGAACTTGTAGGCAGTATGGTAAGTTTAGGCTTGGGAATAATTGTTTCCAGCATGGCAGGCAATTCCTTTTGCTTAATAAAAAGCGACATGCAAGAGTTTTCCAGCAGATCGCGGGTTATCTCCACCTGTGCTTGTGTTAATTGCCCGTCAGGAGCGTTAAGATGGTCAGGGGCGGCAAGTATAACAAGATCGTTTTTACTTACTACATCCCCTAATATTGATTTAGATTCATAAGCTGAATCGGGTATCACATTTCTTAAAACATCAACTATCGCTGAAATCGAATTGCCATTGGCGCAAGTGAATTCAATAAGACTGGTCTGGTAGGCTGTTTCCACCTGCCGTTTGGTAACGGGCGACAGTTCCTGCAAATCCG
>JBEKEO010000291.1:0-3142 GCA_050013795.1 Bacteroidales bacterium | reverse complement strand
TTCCGAATCGAATCAGGAATCTTCCGAATCGTATCAGGAATCTTCCGAATTGAATCAGGAGTCTTCCGAATCATATCAGGAGTCTTCCGAATCGTATCAGGAGAGAAAGAAATCGAATCAGGAGTCTTCCGAATTGAATCAGGAGTGAAAGAAATTGAATCAGAATATAGATAATTAAAAAAGAAATATTATGGATTTGAAACAAACAAACGAGCTTAATATGCTCGAGGCTACGCTAATTACGTTGTTAAAGTATAATTCGGCATATAGTACTAATGCTGTAATGGTGGCGGCAGTGAATACTTTACAGGGGAACATAAATTCGTTGAGAGCGGGCGATACTGCACAAACTGCCACAGCAAAAGGTATTACAATGACAAAAGCCCAAACAAAAACGGCTATGGTTAACATTGCGTTTGCACATGCATCGGCAGGAAGGGCTTATGCTAAGTCTATCGGTAACACAACACTTATGCAAACATTGCATTTTACGCTTTCGACATTAGAAAAAGCAAAAGATAATGATGCTTATGGTGATTGCCAAGCGATTCATGATGCAGTAAGTCCATATATAGGCAGTATGACACCATTCGGGGCTACTGCAACAACGCTTGGGACACTGCAAACTGATATTAATAATTTTGGAGCATTAATAGGCAAACCCCGCAGTGTGATTGCTGCAAAAGCTGCTACTACGAATACTGTAAAACAATTGATAATTGAAAGTCGTGAATTAAATAAGGATACTCTTGACCCGCTGATGGAACAATTTAAAACGAGTAATGCCGTTTTTTACAAGGAATATCATACTTCGAGGATAATTGTTGATATTGGTACTCATAAGGAAACGATAATAGAAGGGGTGGTTACGAATGCTGCTAATAGCCCACTGGCTAATATTTTGGTGAAAATGACCAATACTAAAAAGAAGAAAAAAACTAAAGCTAACGGGAAATTTAAGTTTATGAAGTTGCAACCGATTAAATATACGGTTACTGCAACTGGGCAGGGCTATAAACCTTTTAGCGAAGTGGTGTTGCTGACGAAAGATGAAATAACTAAAATTACTATTGTGATGATTCCGTGAAGTAGAATAAAAATGAATGAATAAAAAAACGCCACTACTTCGGTGGCGTTTTTTTTTATTATTCTTTAATAAATTTCTTTACCACTATATAAATTATTTGTTTATGTACAGATATTTTAATCATTTATTGAATAGTGATTACTTGTGATGTTTGGTCGCCCGGGTTTTTATCTCCGACACCAAGAGTAATGGTGTATTTTCCGGGAGTGCTATATTTATGCTGTTGACTCTCATTACTGTGTAAATTCAAATTAGTACCATCACCAAAGTTCCAAACAATATAAAGTTTGGAGGGATCTACACCGTCATAATCGGAACAATTATTAAATGTTAGTGTGTCGCTTACATTAGCTGTTGTTTTATTAACAGTAAAACAAGCTTTGTAGTGGTGCTTTCGGCAACCACAAAGTATTGCTGTAATTATCATAGTTGTTAGAATTATTTGCTTTTTAAAATTCATTTTACTTAATATTTAATAACTAGTTATAAATGGTGACTGTCTTATAAAACAGCACTGAAATGTTGTTAAATTGTGAGCTGTTGAACTATAGTATGCATACATTAAATTATTAGGGTCAGTTACATGCCATAAATTTAATATATGTCCGATTTCATGTGCCATTGTGGTATCATCACCACTTGCGCCAGCATCTACTCTGCACCAATTGTCTCCCCAAATTGTATAACCTGAAACATTTGTTGGTAATAATTCATCAACAAAAAATACGGTAACTTGATTGCAGCACCCGCAAGCCGTTTGAGTAAACCATGCATGCCAAAGAGAAAAAATATTTAAAGGCGTACAAGTTGTTGTTAAATATTGTGGCTTTACAATATAATCTATCCCGGTAATAATTACCTCAATATTACATTGTTTATAAACACTTATAGTCCTTTCGATATTTTGTCTAATAGTAAGAGGTGTTACTTGGCTGTTGCCATTATTATCAGTTAATACTTTTACACAAATTCTTATTTTTTTGGTTGGGCTTAATCCCAAACGGCATAAAAGAAAGGGGAGAATACCTATAATGATATTTATAATAATGCAAAAGATACGAAAGATATAGATGAGAATGGAAATTAAGTAAGTAATAAAAGTAATGATAGTCTGAATAACAGTATTACAAATGTAATTCCAAATTGTTTGAATCACTGTGATGACTTGACTAACCCAATTACATATGGTACTTAATGGCCAAGGCAACCAACTGCAGACTTGATTCCAAATTGTTTGAAACGTTGTGATAATAGTGCTAACCCAACTGCATACAGTGGTAATAATTTGCTGTATCAGCGGGATAAGAATCTGCATTATAATATATAATGGAAAAAGTAAAAAGATGCAAATAATCATGGTTTTTAATTTATCTTTGTGGCAAATATAAATAAAAATATCGAACTATGAATAATAATAATAAAACAAGTTGTTGTGGTAACATTGACTTGAGTAAATTAGGTAGTTGCAAAAACTGCATTATTTTATCTATTATTCTTAATATTATTTGTTGGTCAGGATACATTCTTGAAAATAAGTACTTACACCTTTATTGGTTATCCTTAACTATATTTATTTTAAGTTGTCTTTTTGCATTACTTTTTTTAGCTCATATTGTTGCTTTTTTTAGTAGAAAAAATAAATAAATTTGTTGATAACTATTTTCTTCTAATTCCAAAACAAAATAATATTGCGGGTTGGAAATTGCAGCTTATTTGCAGCCGAAATAATATTTACCTTTAAAGATAGGCTGCAAATGTGCTGCAATGTGTGATAGCCAAAACGCCTTCGGCGAAAAGTGTGGTGGGGTAAAAATTTAAACTTATGCGATGGCTTGCGTGTCGGTTCATTTTGTCTTTTGTTGCTGAACAGTCAAGTTGCACTGAACTGTCTTAAATGTCAAAATTAATATATTTTATTAATACGCTTGCAACCAACGGTCGGCATTGCTTGCAGTGGCGGACTTGTCAGACGAAGTCTGACGTGTCCGCCTTGCTATTGTTATTAAACCACACTGCCCTGCAACGTCAACCACGAGCCATTGAAGCAATGCTAAG
>JBEKEO010000290.1:0-3155 GCA_050013795.1 Bacteroidales bacterium | reverse complement strand
CTACTACAAATTTGATAAACAATCCTGATTTTAAAACTACAATTCCACCACTTGGCTTTTCGTCAGCTTATAATTACGGACTATGTTTCCCAAGTGGTTATCATATTGGCACATTTGCTGGTTGTCCTGGTGTTCCTCCTATTTGTTCTAATTGTGGTTGGCATCAATATGGGGTTGGAGGAGTAGGGAATTTTTTAATCGCCGATGGCTTTGAAACGGCGACTCCACCACCACCTTTTTCTACACCCTACGTGTGGCGGGAAGTAATAAGCCCTGTTGCTATAAATACAAGATATAACTTTTCCTTTTGGTACACTAATATTGAAAAACAAAACTCTGGTAATGCCCTTCCAAACCTTACGGTTTTAATTAATGGCACAACTGCAATAACCACTGGCCCTATTCCTGAAAATTCAGTGTGGTACAATAAATCTTATCAATGGTGTGCTGATTCAACCCATGCTAACATACGAATTATTTCAACAGATTATGATGCGACGGGGAATGATTTCGGTATTGATTCTATAAATTTTAATAATACTACATATGCAGGCCCAATATTTTTAGTTCAAAATAATTCATGTGGTTGTGATCCTAATGATAAAAATGTAAGCCCTCAAGGATGTGGTATTAATGGCAATATTTCGAAGAACGAACAGTTAACCTATCGTGTCCGTTTTCAAAATACAGGTACTGGACCAGCCCATAATATTTTGCTAAGAGATGCGCTTGATCCTAATTTAGATATTAACACTTTGCAGATTATCGCAAGCAGTCACCCTATAACCAGTGCTCAAATTATTCCCACCAATACATTAATTGTTGAATTTGATAATATTGAACTGCCCGACAGCGCTTCAAATCCAGAAGGAAGCAGGGGATTTATTGTATTTAGTATTTCTCCAAAAGCAGGGTTGCCTGACGGTACTACTATTAAAGATCAAAGTGGAATTTACTTTGACAGCAACGCTGTTGTTCTCACAAATTCAACAATAAATACCTTATACGATAATCCTCAACCTGATGCACATTTTAAATATAAACACTCATGCTCAGACCCGGGATTAGCTTACGATTTTACATATACTGGGAATACGCCGGGTAATGCAAACTATTTTTGGACATTTAATGACGCTTCGCCCGCTACTTCAACAGTTCAAAACCCTTCAAATATAATATTCAATTCGTCGGGTTATAAATTGGTAACACTTACTGTAAACCGAAATGGATGTAGTGAAATTGTTACAGATACTATAAATGTAAATAGCCCATTAAGCAATGATGGCAAAAAAGTTACTATTTGCCATAAGGGGCAAACTATTACAATAAGCATTAATGCCCTACCTGCACATCTGGCACATGGCGATTGTGTTGGTCCATGTAACAGCAATAATAAAAGCAGGATTGCTGTTCTTAATGAACAAAGTGAAGATGCAATTTATGATTTTAATATAGTTCCAAACCCAAGCGACGGTAAATTTACTATATTAGTTACTGGCAATACTGATGGTAATACTTCCGCTTCACTTGAAAACGAAAATATCGATGCCTGTATTTATGATATTTTGGGAAATATAATTTACAAATCACGCATTTATAGCTATAGCACATTAATTGACCTTAGCAATTATTCAAAAGGGATTTATTTATATAAAATTACTTCTCCGAAAAACTTTATCTTTACAGGAAAAATAATAATTCAATAAAGAAAAGAAATAAATGGGGAAAGTATTATGAAAAAAATCTTTTACATAGTTGCTGCTTTATTATTCAATACAATAATAACAACAGCACAAAACATACCTTATGGTATTTCTAATGATACGGTACAGGTGGCATTTGCTAAAGTATTTTATAATACACCTCCTTTTATTAATGATAGCATGAAAGAAATGGATACTATTGTATATACACCATTTCACGTTTATTATTATAAACCGATCAATTATGATTCTTTAACAAGTCCTATTTTGTGGGGTATTCACGGACAAGGAGGTAATGGGGGTAGTCCAATTAGTGATTTAAAAGCAATAGCCGACAGAAGAAATGCTCTCATTGTGAGTGCAACAATGCAAGGGAGTTGGGAATATTGTTATACTCCCGGTGATACCCAAATATCTTCAAATCTTATCTATTTTTACTTTGATTGGTATCCGACAGTATTTAAACAGATATACCAACATGTTCTTAAAAGAGAAAATGCCAATTCTATTCCCGTATATTTAATTGGCTTTTCTGCTGGTGGACAATGTGTAAGCCGTTACATGCTTATTCGACAAGGTGTCCCCGATTCTATTCCCATTAAAATGGCTGTTTCTACAAATGCCTATGATTATACATTTGCCACAACAGATACTATAGCTAGTGTTGTGGGGAAATGCCCTGATACCACCTATAATAATGTTGCCATGTATTATCCGTGCGGTTTAGCTGGAAATGCTTGGGGTGCAGTTACAACATCAGAATTTAATTGCAATGAAGATATTATTCAATATTACAATGAAAATTATGATGTGTTAATTGGAACAGCAGATACTGTTTGCGGGTCATTATGGCCTTGTGATGCAGCACACGGTCAGAACCGATATGAACGAGCCAAAAACTTTTATCATTTTTCAGATTCGGATGCTGTAGCAAGAGGCACAACATTAAAATGGAAATACGGCGAAGTTCCAGGAGTAGGACATGATGAAAATTTAATGTACAATACTATTCTTGCTGGTGATTCTATGCCGCTTGCTGAACGTTTGCTTTTTGAAACGCCATACCACTCTGTTCCAAGCCTTGCGCCGTATGCAGACTTTGCTACGAATACAACTGTTGTTACCTTACCAAATACAATTGTGCAATTTAATAACAACAGCATTAATGCAATATCTTATTTTTGGGATTTTGGAGATAGTACAACAAGCAATTTGACTAACCCATCTCATAAATATCTACATGCAGATACCTTTACTGTCACACTCACGGCAATTAGTGGTACCAATTGTGAAAATAAATTAATAAAACATCATTACATTGTTGTGAATAGTGCTGTGATGATAAAGGAATATGATTTATCAAGTTACGTTAACATTTATCCAAATCCTGCATCTGATAATATTACAATAGAAACTACTTCTGTAAATAAAAATGAAGTGATTTCTATTTAT
>JBEKEO010000289.1:0-3161 GCA_050013795.1 Bacteroidales bacterium | reverse complement strand
TACATATACCACCAAGGGCGTCATGATAGTGGTGAACAATCCTTCGGATATGCCCGAAGAAACCTTTGTCGACCGTATTGAAGAACCTTATATCCTTGCCCAAATTATTACCAAATCAGAATATATCGGGGCTGTGATAAACCTCTGCATTGACAAGAGAGGCATATTAAAAAACCAGGTTTACCTTACTACCAACCGCGTAGAAATAACTTTCGAAATGCCACTAGCTGAAATCGTTTTCGATTTTTATGACAGGCTGAAAACTATATCACGAGGATATGCCTCCTTTGATTACCACCCCATTGAATACCGCGATGCCAACCTGGTAAAGTTGGATATTTTGCTTAATGGCGAGCCTGTTGATGCATTATCAGCATTAATTCACCGTGAAAATTCACAACAATTCGGGAGGAAGATATGCGAAAAGTTAAGACAGCTTATCCCTCGGCAGCAGTTTGATATTGCCATACAGGCAAGCATAGGTGCTAAAATAATTGCTCGCGAAACCGTAAAAGCTTACCGAAAGGATGTTACCGCCAAGTGTTACGGGGGCGATATTACCCGTAAACGAAAACTGCTGGAAAAACAGAAAAAAGGCAAAAAGCGCATGAGACAGGTAGGCAATGTGGAGATTCCACAATCGGCATTTCTTGCTGTGCTTAAACTGGATGAATAGTTAGAATTACGTGTGACTTAAATTAGGTTTATTATTCGAACCTTTGTATTTTTTAATGTTGTAAGTGAACATTATCATATAATACCTCTGCAGCATTTGTGTTTGTATATTTTCAATATATGATGCAGTCACCGTTTGCGATATGCTGTTGTTCTGCTTTAGCAGGTCGTAAGCCATTAGTTTTATTTCGCCATTCTGGTTTTTAAACAGTTTCTTGCCTATATAAGGGTCAACCAAAAAGTAATTCTCATTAAAGCTTTGTGATAATCCGTTGTAGTAATAATTAGTGGCATCACCTCCTATAAAAAACCCCTTCCAGATAATCCAGTTCAGTTTTACAGTAGCTGTATGCGAAAAATAATTACCATTGCTTTCGTCCAGTGAGTTTTGCGCAATATTATAATTAGCCGTATATGAAATGGTGAAATCAACTTTTTCGCTTATATTGCTGCTTAGCACAACACCCTGGCTTATTGCATAAGTTTGGGCAGTGTTTAGCGTCCTGTCAACCAAACCGGGAATAGTACTGTACTGAAAGCCTGTATGAAGATTTAAATTGCATTTCATGAAATTCAAAGGAAAGCCATAAGTAAAGAACGAACGTAAATTCCAGCTGTTATCAAGGTTTACAAGCTTGCTTAACTGCGCTCCACGGGCAAGCATAACATCGTCAATTATAGTATCCTTAAATGCATGTATCACAGAATTGCCAATATAATCATTGGTGTAGCTGGCATAGAGCCATATCATAAATGTTTCTCCTTTTGCCACAGTGGTTTTGCTGTAATTGCCGAATATGGTCTGAACATTTTGTTGTTTTAAATCCGGATTTCCTATGGTAAGCATCATAGGGTTAGAATTGTTTACAACGTCCTGAAGTTGTGATATAGTGGGAGCTGTGGTGCTCGACCTGAAGTTTATCCTTAAATTGCTTGTTTTCGAAAAGCGGAAACTAAGCATTGCATTGGGTAAAATATTGTTGAAATACCTGTTTACTGTTCCACTTTCCGGAAAAGTTTCATAGGCTTTTAATATAGCATATTGATAATTAGCCCCCACGCTGAAATTTATTTTATTCTTGTGATAGCGGTAACTCAAGCCGGTCTTTTGTGTAATATAATAATCATAGAATTTGTTTGAGAAGGTGGTGTCAAGCAGGGAATATTCTTTTAAACTATCCATGCCATATAACCTGCTATCAGAAACATTCTTTGTTAAATAGGGAGAATAATTTATCTGTAACTGGGAACTTGTTCCAATTGGTTCAGTGTATGAAAGGCTTGTCCCCACAGTATAACCGCTTGTTGAAACAGTAGATTTCATGTCAGATAATGAATCAAGTCTGGCGGGAGTGGGAAAAAATAATGAATCGCCTGAGATTTGCGTGCCACTTCCTGTTTTTTCATTCATATCTGCTTCAATATTGACAGAAATTGTTCTTCCTTTTTTATGAAATTTATGACGGTAAAGAATATTATTGTTTGTAGTATATCCTGAAATACGGGATCCATCATTGTAAAATTGATGAGTAGTATCGGTATAAAAACCATTGGCACTATTGCTGCCGTTGTTCAATTGAAAATACAACTTAGGTGTGAAGACTATTGAATTTGCAGTATCAATAGTGTATTCAAAACGACCACTCAGGCGGTGATTAAAATTTTTGCTTTCCACATCGCTGTTTTCATTATAGACACTTTCATCAGTATTGGTGTTTAATGTATAATCAGTCACCATTTTGCTGTCATTAGTATTGTTTGAGTTATTAAAGAAATAACTGGCTGTCGCTTTGATTTTTTTTCCCCACATATCAGTATAATTCAGCCCTATGGAATTCGTTGTAGTTATCCCTGACTGCTGATTTACCATAAAGTTATTTGCAGAGCCACCATAGGATGAACCGCCACCGCCAAAAGATGGGCCACCGCCACCCGGCATTCCTCCGCCCATTCCTCCTCTTCTTCCACCGGAACTCTGTATCCCAAGCAAATCCTGGCTTGAAAAGTTTTGCTGATTGACATCATTAGTAATACCAATTAATGTTATGCGTTCATCGCCCTGAAAATAATTCACATAGCCTCCGCCAAGCCATGTATCATCAGTGCCATAACCACCGTATATCTTTCCAAATTGTCCTTCATTCTTCCCCGACCTTGTCATAATATTTACAGTAATAGCTGAATTACCATCATCAAATCCTGTGAACTCTGCCTGGTCGCTGAGTTTATTAAAGACCTGTATCTTGTCAATTACATCGGCAGGCAAGCTTCTTAAGGCAAGCGTAGGGTCTTGGTCAAAATAAGGCTTACCATCAACTAAAACCTGCTGAACATTTTCATTCTGAAATTTAAAAGTCCCATTAGTCTGAGTAATGCCGGGCATTTTCGTAACAAGGTCTTCGCCAGTAGCATCTGATTTGGTTTTATAACCGTCGGCGTGATATTGAGTGGTATCGCCTATTTGTTCCACTCTTGTCTGTATTCCG
>JBEKEO010000288.1:0-3190 GCA_050013795.1 Bacteroidales bacterium | reverse complement strand
ATTGTTTATCAAATTTGTAGTAGTTCCTGATTGGCTATAAGTGGCTTGTGTAATAAAGGGAAGGTTTGTCCCAATATCTATATGTACAACGACACATACTTGGCACTGACCACCAATAACAAAAGAATTATTAAATGTAACATTCATTGTATTTGTTCCTAGACTGGACGAAGTTATAGAACAAGGACAGGAAACAGATAGAATATGATATCCAACAGGAAAGTTAAGTGCTAATACTGAGCCCGCAGGAGTAATCATTGTAGTATTATTTGTAATTCTAAAACAGTATTCCCATTTGTATCCAGGGCAAGGATTGGTTAACAATATATTTGATGGACAATTATCATGATCTACGCTAATAGAGTAAATAGTCAAACCATAATTCCCATTACATGGTACTTTCGCAAGTTCAGTAACAGCAAAATTCTTGTTTTTTTCTGTATCTCTTGGAGTAACAGTAACCATAAAACTATCAGCCTGGCAGCTTTCGCGGACCCAGTTATCTTCCTGCAGATTCTGGCTAATGGTATATGTACCGGCAGGTAAGCTAAATGTATAATTGCCATCATTATCGGTATAAACATAATATGGGCCGGGGCTTGCTTTAATAAGTTTATTGGCAATCGGTAAATCAACACCTGCATCGTAAGTGCAATTATTATTTACATCGTTAAATAATTTTCCTGTAACATAACCGGGATTTCTTGCTGGCAAATCCGGCTTACAAGCTGCAACATCGGATAACGTATTTACACTTTCAGTGATTTGCAAAAATTGGTTGGCAGGTACATGTGTGAAAATTTGTGTTGTGTGAGAAGCCGGCCATACAATTTTTAAAGTGTCAATAAAGGAAGCATTGCCAAATCCCATGTGTACCACATGTCCACTAGCTCCGCCGCTTTCGCCTGCGCTGGTTGTGTTGGCATTTATTTCACGCATTTGTGTTACCGACTTACCGTTTATTGTTGCTTTGGCATATATCCTTGCACCTATCGCATCTTTATTCGATCTTTCGCCTATGCATTTAAATTTAAGCCAGTGGTTAGTGTTTCCCCTGTTCTGGTAAATAACATTTTTATATAAATAGTCGTCTGCATTCGCCCAGCCTGTGGGGACAAATAAATCCATAGCCCCGTCGTTATTATAATCAACCCAGCCAGCTCCATAAGATTCGGCAGGTGTATCTTTGGTTACAATTTCAGCAGTATCCTGCATAAATGTTCCATCTCCATTATTATCAAATAAAATATTCTGATATAAGGTAGGTTGAAATAAATCCAACCATCCGTCATTATTATAATCGCAAAAAGAAGCGCCTCCTTGGTTATTATAGGGTTGCACAGCTATAACAGGGCCTGTATGAACTTCGGTAAAAGTTCCATTACCATTATTATGGAACAGGTGATTGGGATATGGGGGATTTCCATTTACCCATAAATCTAAATTACCATCGTTGTCATAATCACCCCATGTATGACCATAATTCGGAAACCAATCATAATAAGGTGGAGCAAGTGTATCTTGTCTAAAACCACCATGCCCGTTGTTTGTGTACATAAAAAGGTAATTTCCCCACATACCTGATGGTTGTGATATGGCAACAATTACCAATAAATCCATGTACCCGTCATTATTATAATCCACGCAACTTGCCGAACAATATAATGCTGTTCGAGTAGGATCGTTATTACGAAAAATAGGACTGGGAGACAAGCGGGTAAAGTTGCCTTGCTTGTCACTTATATAAATACTGCTATCTCCGGTATAAAAATCAAGCCAGCCGTCATTATTAAAATCAGCGAATGCACAATTTATTCTATTCGTTCTGATTGAACTTACAGCAGTATTAACTTTTTCAAAACTGCCATTACCTAAGTTTTTAAATAAAGAATTACTTTTTGTCGGGTCGCGGCTATCCCATGTGTATAAATCAAGGTTACCGTCGTTATTATAATCTAACCAGTATGCACCTGTGCCCACATTCGGGTCAGAGACAATGCCACCGGGCAGGGCTGTTATTTTTGTAAAACTCCCATTACAATTATTTTGATACAATATTCCATTCATTAATGGATCGTTGGGAGACGTGTTCCAAACGGTCGTATATAAATCCATATCTCCGTCATTGTCATAATCTCCCCACGCAACTCCAACATTGTTCGCGGAGTCCTCTACAATAATTTGATTTGCAATTTTAGTGAAAAGCTGAGCACGAAGATTCGTGCATGCCAAAAGAATGGCGGCAAAGAGTAGTGTCTTTTTCATAGCGTTAAGTTTTAAATTTTTATAATTACGTTATTATTTATAGAGGAATGAAAATATTGAGCAGCTAATGTACGGCATAAAAAATCTATTGTCAATTAGTGTTTATACTTAGATTAATGCGTTGTTTTGTTCGGTTATTATATATGCCTTTATTATATATAAGTTCACTTGTAAAAAAAAAACGCCACAGTTTCCCGTAGCGTTTATATATCATTCATTCCTTTTTTACCCCGTCACATTTCCCACTACCACAGCCGAACTATGGCTTTTCCCGTGAGCCAGTATAACTGTTATATGTACATCATCCAATGCATTCGGATTATCAACCAATAGCCAATGCCCGAAAACACCGCCAAAATCTTTCCCAACCTCAAGTTTTAATTCAGTATCCGAAGGGATTTTAACCCCGTTTACTGTTGGCAACACCGTTGTTACATCGCTCAAATATACTTCTGCCACATATTTGCTGTGATTTCTCACAGTAAAAGTATCACCTACCATAAATTTCTTCCCAAAAATAGCCTCAAAATGTTTCGGTAATAAATGCAATTCCTCAGCCATTTTACCCTTACCCAAATTAACAATCTTACGTGCAGCAAAATGACTTTCAACAAACGTAAGCTGGCTCTTTTTAAAAGTACTTACTATATGATCTAACTTTTTCAGTTGTTTTCTTTGTAAAGTAAATAATGGAGCCAGTTGCGTAGTGGCAACCGATGTATTCACTACCAGTGCCCTTTTCTGTGGCGCTCCAGCAGCAAAAGCGGTTATTGCAGTCTGTAAATCCGTTAAATCCGATGCAACCACGTTAAACGGTGAAAGTAAAGCTATAGCTATTGTTGCAGCTTTATCATGAATAGCCTGCATATCTACTAAACACTGGTTTGTTTTATCTTTTATCAGTGAATTATAAGTATAATGCATT
>JBEKEO010000287.1:0-3203 GCA_050013795.1 Bacteroidales bacterium | reverse complement strand
TTTTAGGATTTATCTCCAGTTTTCTTTTTCTTTTGCTTAAGCGGTTTTTAATACCTCCGATGTTAGCATTATCGGGCACATTGATTTATTGTGCGCACCCCCTTTTCGTATCTTCTATAGCATACATACCGAACAGGTGTGAATTGCAGTTGTTATTTTTTTCATTAGTATCGTTTTTGTTTTTCATAGAATTTCTACAAAAGAGAAAGAATATATTTCTGCTTTTACATTGGGCAGCATTTACAATTGCTTTATTCTGTAAAGAAACTGCAGCAATCCTTCCTATACTCTTCGTTGTCTATTTCTTTGCATTTTCATCTGAAAAACGTTTTGAAAAAAAATATTTTTTCATTATCATGCTTTATGCTGTTTCGGGAATGTTTTGGTTCTGGTTGCGCTCAAAAGCAATTGGCGATTATTCAACTCCTGACGGTACGTTTGGATTAATGCCGCTTTTATCAAATGTAAAAGTAATACCTGAAGCTTTAGCAAAGTTTTTCTTGCCCTTTGATTTTTCTCCTATTCCGGGTTTCTCAATTTTAAAAATATCAACCGGCTTAGGTATAATAATAATTATTATTATCATATCTTTCAAAAACAGGGTTAGGTTAAAAAAGGAAATAATATTTTGTTTTTCGTGGTTCTTACTTTTGATGTTGCCACCAATGCTATTCAAACATCCATATATAGATTATTTAGATCATCGTTTCTTCCTTCCTATGATTGGTATTCTATTATATATTCTATTAATAGTTCCTGAAAAATGGTTTAAAAATGGAGATATTAAAAGACTCTGGATTCTGATTGCCATTTTTATAATTCTTTGTTCTTTTACTTTTATAAAGGCACGTTCTTATTCCGATCCAATGACTTTTTATAACTCTGCTGTTTTGCAAAACTCAAACTCAGCCATGGCATACAACAACAGAGGATATATTAAGTACACTATGGATGATATTAAAGGGGCTATTGGCGATTATAGTAAGGCTATTGCTATTTGTCCCACGTATGATGAAGCATACAATAACAGAGGATATGCAAAATTATTAATAGGGGATAAATCTGGTGCAATAGAGGATTTTAATTCTGCAATTTCAATAAATAACAAAAATGCAGAAGCATACAATAACAGAGGTGCTGCAAAAATGGGCATAGGCAATTTTCAAGATGCTATCGAGGATTATAATAAAGCTATTGCTCTTCGCCCAAACTATGCTGAAGCCTACAATAACAAAGGAATTATAATGAATTCAACAGGCAGGTACTCTGAAGCAATGATTTATTTAAATAAAGCCATTGAAATTGATCCAAATCATTTGAACGCTTATGGCAATAGATCCATTACTAAATATCATTTAAAAGATTTTGCCGGTGCAATAGAGGATTGCGAAAGGATACTAAAGCAAAACCCCGATGATAAAAGAGCGCTGAACCTTAAAGCTAAAGCTCAACAAGAACTTCAAAAAGTAAGCCATTAATTATTATTTTTATTTTTGTTTAGCATTAGTATAACAAACAGGATGAAATATAATAATCACAAACTTCAACATCAACAGAGAAAAAAAATAATCAAAGAAGACTCATTTATCGTTTCTGAAAAGAAAAACAGTTCTGTTATCCATTTAATTATTGCTTTTTGCTTGCCTGTATTGCTGTACCTTCAAACAATTAATTTTGGGTTTACCGGTTTTGATGACGACAGCATTATCGTTAATAATATCAGCTTTCTTCGTCATATTGGAAATGCGCCTCAGGCATTTTTTACCGATGCATTTATTGACAAATCCAGCTCGTTTTACCGTCCGCTGCAAACATTATCTTACATGATAGATATACATTTATCGGGTGCCAATAAAACATGGATGTTTCACCTGACGGATATATTGCTTCTAGGGTTTATTTCATGTTTGCTGTTTCTGCTGTTCAGAAGATTTTCGATACCAAAGAATCTGGCTTTATTCGGTACATTAATATATTGTGCGCATCCTCTTTTCATATCATCTGTGGCATGGATACCCGCGAGGGGCGATTTGATGCTGATGTTATTTTCATTATTATCGTTTCTATTTTTCATCGATTTCCTGCGAAATAAAAAGATCATTTGCCTGTTATTAAACTGGGCTGCATTTATTATTGCTTTATTCTGCAAGGAAACCGCTGCATTCCTGCCTTTTCTTTTCATCATATATTACTTTACTTTTCACAAAGGGAAACGTTTTGAGGGGAAATATGCCTTCTTAATTATTCTTTACGCTGTTTCAGGATTATTCTGGTTCTGGCTGCGATACAAAGCAATCGGAGGAATTTCAAACCGCAATGATGTGTTTGAACTAGTTCCATTCCTGATGAATTTTAGAACAATACCCGAATCTGTCGCAAAGTTTTTCCTGCCATTCGACATTGCTCCTATTCCCGCTTTCTCAAAATTTGATACGATGATTGGCATTGGAATAATTGCTATACTGGTAACTTTATACATCAACAAAAAAGAAAGGCCAACAAAGGAATTCATATTTTGTTTTTCGTGGTTCCTGCTTTTAATGCTGCCTGCCATGTTTTACAAGCATCCTTTTATTGATTATTTAAACCATCGCTTTTTTCTTCCTTTGATTGGTATACTATTATTTGTTCTCCTTCTCCTGCCTGAGAGAAGAACTAAAAAGGGAATCATTAAACAATATTGGCTGATAATTGCTGTTTTCCTGGTTCTCAGCACTTCTACTTTTATTAAGTCGCGTTCTTATTCCGATCCTTTGACTTTTTATAGTTCTGCCGTTGTGCAAAATCCAAATTCCGCAATTGCTTACATTAACTTAGGATATTTAAAAAATGCCGAAAACGATTTTCAGGGAGCTGTTGACGATTACAACAAGTCCATTGCCATTAGCCCCAACTATCCTGATGCATATAATAACAGGGGTGTTTCAAAAGCAAATATGGGCGATAAGCAAGGGGCTGTTGACGATTATAACAAGGCTATTGCTATCAACCCCAACTATTCCGATGCATACAATAACAGGGGTATTGCAAAAGCTACTATGGGCGATAATGCCGGTGCCATGAGCGATTTTGACAAAGCTGTTTCCATTAATCCCAATTATTCGGATGCCTACTGCAACAGGGCCATTACCAGGTATACATTGAAGGATTATGCCGGAGTGATTGAGGATTGCAACAAAATGTTACAGCTGAATCCTAATGAT
>JBEKEO010000286.1:0-3207 GCA_050013795.1 Bacteroidales bacterium | reverse complement strand
ATAAGGAAGTTAGGGTTGGTCATCAACACCGTCATCAGGTAAAGCCTGCGCTTTTCGCCCCCGCTAAGCTTGGCAACAGGCGTATACTGCATTTCGGGCGTGAACAAAAAGTGCTGCAGGAATTCGGAAGCCGAAACACCGCTGCCATTGCTCATCTTCACCACTTCGGCAATTTCTTTGGCAATGTCAATAACGCGCTGGTCTTCCCTGAAAGTTATCCCATCCTGTTTGTAATAGCCTATCACAACAGTTTCGCCTGTATCCACGTTCCCCGAATCGGGAGGAATTAGTCCGGAAATGATATTAAGGAAAGTAGTCTTGCCGCAGCCATTCTTGCCTATGATGCCTATCCTTTCATTGCGTTTAAAAGTGTATTCAAAATTCTCGAGCAGGGCTTTGTCACCGTATTTCTTGCTGATGTAATTGATCTCCATGATCTTTTTCCCAAGCCGAGTTCCTTTCAGATCCATCTTCAACTTGCGGTCGTGCTTCTTGCTTGATGCTATTTCCTTAATTTCATAAAAGGAATCTATCCTGCTTTTCGATTTTGTGGTTCTTGCTTTGGGCATGCGGCGCATCCATTCCAGCTCCGTACGTAAGATGTTCTGCGCTTTATCGATAACCGTATTCTCGTACTGTATGCGCTCTTCGCGCTTTTCGAGGAAATAAGAGTAATTGCCTTTGTAGCGGTAAAGCTTGCCGCCATCCATTTCGAGTATGTCGTTGCACACCCTGTCGAGGAAATAGCGGTCGTGGGTAACCATCAGCAGTGTGCTTTTGCAGCGTTGCAGATATTTTTCCAGCCACACTATCATGTCGAGGTCTAGGTGGTTGGTAGGTTCGTCAAGTATCAGCAGGTCGGGTTCGCTAATCAGTGCATTGGCAAGGGCAAGGCGTTTTTTCTGCCCGCCCGATAATTCATATATCTTTTGCTTAAGGTCATTAATGTTCAGCTGACCAAGTATCTGTTTTACCTGTGTTTCGTAGTCCCAGGCTTTGTTCATTTCCATGGCATCGGTAGCATCTTCAATTTCTTTTTGAACTCCAGAAACCAATGCCGCCTCGTAGTTCTTCACCACCTTGACTATGGATTTGGATGAAGCGAAAACGCCTTCCATCACGCTCAGTGATTCATCGAATTCAGGGTTCTGGTCAAGATAAGTATAGGTAAGGTCGTTGCGGAAAATGATGTTGCCCTTGTCGTTCGATTCCTTGCCTGCAATGATCTTAAGCAGGGTAGATTTGCCTGTTCCGTTCTTTGCTATAAGTGCGATCTTTTGGTCTTTATGCACACCGAAAGAGATACCTTCGAAAAGCAATTTCTCACCAAATGATTTGGAAATATTTTCAAGCTGAAGGTATATCATTGGGATTTTATTCTTAAGGAAAAGCGAAAGTAAATAAATTTTCTTTGTGCAGTTTTATGGAATAGCTATACACAAAGTTTCACAGAGAATCCCAAAGGCTCACAAAGATTAAAATATGAAATAGAATTATAATTTGTCTCCCAGTTCTTTCAACTTTTCAACAAGCAGGTTAATGAAGTTTTGAAGTGGGTTTTTAGCAAGCAGCTCCATCATCATGCTCAGTTCAGCGTTGAATAATATCTGTGCTTTGGTTACATCTTTTTGTTCCTCATTTAACTGGCATATAAGGCTGAAAGGAAATGGAGGGTTATCACCGGGAATAATGGTTATATTTGAATTAGGAGTCTTTTCCGAAATGCGCATACTAAGGTCGGTCATGCCTTTAATGGTAAACGAACAACTGTCTTCAGTCGATTGCCAGTTGATGACCTGTTCGGGCATCAGCTTGCCGAAATTATTCATATTGCTGAGGAAATTATAAACCTTCTCAGAAGAATTTTTGATTTCAACTAAATCGCTTTCTAAATGTGCCACGATGATTTAGGAGTTAAGATTTTAGATTTACGATCTGTTCTTTGGGTGTAGAATTTATACAATGCCCCATTTATCAGGGTTTTCTCTCCATTCGGCCAGTGTCATAAGATCGCCTTCTTCAACATAGCCTGTTTTAGCAGCTTGTCGTATCAGGTTCTCATAATTGCTTAACGTGATCACTTTGCATTTGGCTTTTTTAAATGCTTCATCAGCTGCAGGGAAGCTATATGTAAAGATAGCTGCCATCCCTTTCACTTCGCATTTAGCTTTTCTTAGCGCTTCAACAGCTTTAAGGCTGCTTCCTCCGGTAGAGATCAGATCTTCAATTACTACAACCGATTGTTCTGATTCAATTACTCCCTCAATAACATTTTCAAGCCCATGACTTTTTTCAGATTGCCTGACATAAACAAAAGGGAGTCCCATATCCTGTGCAACCAGTGCACCATGTGCTATGCCACCTGTTGCCACTCCAGCAATAACATCAGGCACACCGAATTCTTCATTGATTATTTTTACGAACTGCTGACAAATGTATGTGCGAATCTTCGGATAAGATAAGGTTTTGCGGTTATCACAATAGATCGGCGACTTCCATCCTGATGCCCATGTAAAAGGATTAGCAACTTCCAGTTTTATTGCTTTAATTTGCAATAAAAATTCTGCAACCTTTATTGCTGAATCATTATTCAATTTCATGGCGCAAATGTATAAAGTTTTTCTAAACAACAAATGTATTTATCTCACCCTTGAAAGTGATCCTTCAGTTGGCAGGGGAGGTAAGGTTCATCAATTCTATTCAGTATCAGCATTAACTGAAACGATTGAGGGTTTTGAAAGGGACAGGAAGGCGGATTGTCTTTATATTACCGGCGATCCCGATAAACTGATAGACTTATTTCCTGTTATCAATGCAGCAGGAGGACTGGTTAAGAAACCAAACGATCAGATATTATTTATTTTCCGTTATGGCAAATGGGACCTTCCCAAAGGAAAAATGGAAGAAGGCGAATCGGTGAGTGAAACTGCATTACGCGAAGTGGCTGAGGAAACAGGAGTTACCGGACTTAAAATTACCAAGGAACTTATCCCTACTTTTCATACATATAAAATGGACGGCAAGCGTGTGATCAAGAAAACGCATTGGTTTGAAATGACCTTTGCCGATGATTCGCAGATACTTCCTCAGGCCATTGAGGATATTACTGTGGTGAAATGGCTCAGCCAGAAAGATATTCCCTGGGCTATGCGCGATTCGTATGCTTCAGTAATAGAGTTATTAACCACTTCGGGTTATTTGTAATCT
>JBEKEO010000285.1:0-3220 GCA_050013795.1 Bacteroidales bacterium | reverse complement strand
ATGAATTTTGATGTGGATTCGATGATAAAGGAGTTTAATTTTCCCAATTACGACAGCATGTTTCCCGACCTTAAGAATAATCATATCATCATAAAAAGTTATAAAGATGATAAGAAAACAGGCCGTGACAGCATGCTGGAAAACAACCCTGACATGGAAATGCAGCTATACGGCAGGAATGATAAAGGACAAAACGTTGTTTATAAAAAGAAGATAGTGATACAGGATATGGGCATCAACGATACGAAAGCGAACAGTGATGCTTTGCAGATAGAAGTTTTCCCCA
This sequence comes from Bacteroidales bacterium, assembly GCA_050013795.1. Lineage (GTDB taxonomy): Bacteria > Bacteroidota > Bacteroidia > Bacteroidales > CG2-30-32-10 > CAWHOW01. Next base: position 2,934 of record JBEKEO010000285.1, on the reverse strand, counting down.
ATCCAGCCGACAGTTATTTTAATATTTCCTTCCAGCTCGATCCGGAACATGAAACCCTTGTAACTATTACCGATACCGGCGGGAAAGTATTGCTGAAAGAGACCATGGAAGAATCAGGCGGACTGTACACCCGGCAGTTTGATCTGAGTTTGTATAAAAGTGGCACGTATTTTGTTAATGTAAAACAAGGAAAGAAAGAAATTACAAAAAGAATAGTGGTCGAATAGTTAATGATTGGTTTGTTTTTGGGCAATGATTCACCTCCCTTTTATATATTCGGGAGGTTTTTTTATTAATTGTAAAACAATTTTCTGATCACGCCTGCATATTTATTATTGATGAAGGAGCGGCGGATTTTAAGTGTGGCGGTAAGTTCGCCCGATTCAATGGTCCATTCTTTATCCAGCAGTTCAAATTTCATGACCTTTTCCGTATCGCCAAGTTCCTCGTTGTATTTTTTCACTTCTTTCTGGAAACGGTGAATTATTCTGGGTATGGCTATCATTTCCTTATCCGTAGTGTATGGGATATCCTTTCCTTCGCACCATATCCTTAAATGTACGAAATCGGGAAGTATCAGCGCTGCAGCAAACTTCTGGTTTTCGCCCAGCACAATGATATTATCAATAAAAGGCGATTCCTTAAGTTTATTCTCAATCATTTGCGGCGCAATATATTTTCCGAACGATGTCTTGAACAGTTCCTTCTTCCTTCCGGTGATCCTCAGCATATCATCCTTATCAATCAAACCCATATCGCCTGTATGGAACCATCCTTCCTCATCCATCACTTCTTTGGTCATTTCAGGCTCCTTATAATATTCTTTCATGATACCGGGGCCTTTAACAAGTATTTCCCCATCGGGAGCTATTTTCACTTCTACTCCGCGCAGAACAGGACCAACTGTCCCAAACTTAACACAGCCGGGATCAAGTGTATTTACGGCTATAACAGGAGAAGTCTCCGTTAATCCATAACCTTCCAATACCCTTAGACCGACAGCCCAGAATATCCTTGCAAGCCTTGGCTGTAAAGCAGCTCCCCCCGAAACAACCAGGTCGAGTTCACCTCCAAGCGCTTGTTTCCATCTTGAGAAAACAAGCTTGCGCGCCACTTTTAACCTTAACCCGTAATACCAGCCATTGGCACCGTTTAGCTTGTATATGTTCCCAATGTATAAAGCCCAGTAAAACATTATGCGCTTTATTCCTTTTAATTTTCGGCCTGTTGCCAGTATCTTGTCGTAAATCTTTTCAAGGAGGCGTGGAACAGTGCAAATGATCACCGGTTTCACCTCTACAAGATGTTCGGCAACATTTGCAATATTATCAGAATAATAAACCGAATAACCCAGGTACAGATAAAGGTAATTCAGCATACGTTCATAAATATGACAAATGGGAAGAAAGCTTAATGCAACTGTTCCCGGAGTGTATGGAGGAATGTATGAGGCGGCTAATACATTGCTTAAAATATTCCTGTGCCGGAGTACCACACCTTTCGGATGCCCTGTAGTTCCCGATGTATAGATGATAGTGGGAATGTCGTCTTCAGTAACGGATGCTTTAATGGCATTTAATTTTTCGGGATTCCTATTTTTAGAGCCAAGCTCTATCAGTTCATTCAGATGTTCAAAGCCGTGAAGGTTCTTAAATGTATATATGGCTTTTAGCGTGGGGATATCAGGAACAATGTGTTTTATCCTCCGGTACATTTCTTCGCCAGCAACAAAAATATATTTCACTTCGGCATGTTGAAGTATATATTTGTAATCGGAATCGCTTATGGTTGGATATATGGGAATATGAATGGCGCCAACCTGTTGAATCCCCATATCAATAAAATTCCATTCAGGGCGGTTAAAAGTGATGGATGCTATCTTATCTCCTTTTTCAACACCCAGTGCCAGCAAGCCATAACTTATATCATCCGATTTCTCTACAATGTCCCTGATGCTGTACGAAACCCATACCCCATTGTCTTTCCCTGATACAACTTTTTGTGCATCGGGCCAGTTTTCCCTATAACGGGCTAAAATATCAAATAATCTTTTTACCGGCATTTTAGCTTTTAGAAAGGTAAAAGTAATATTTTCCTCAGAAAGAAGTTACAAAAAGCAAAAAAGGATGCAAGCATCCTTTTTCACCATTAAATAATTAAAAAACAGGTAATATTATTCTTTAACGCCTTCGGCGTTTTCTTCTTTATTTTCTTCAGCCGGTTTTTCCTGTTCGTTCTGTTCTATCGCAGTATCTTCCACTTCCGGTGTTTCATCCTTAGCAGCTTTTTTCTTAGGAGCTTTTGCTTTCAGTTCCGGAGTTTCAACCTTGTCAGTTGTTTTCTTAGCTCCACCACGGCTACGACGTGTAGTTGGCTTAGCTTTCTTTTCCTGTTTTTCAGCCAGAAGGGTTTCATTGTAATCAACCAACTCGATAAAGCACATTTCTGCAGCATCTCCTTTACGGAAACCGGTTTTAAGTATGCGTGTATAACCACCGGGACGTTGTGCAATTTTTATAGCCACTTCGCGGAATAGTTCGGTAACAGCTTCCTTATTCTGAAGATAACTGAATACCACCCTGCGTGAATGTGTTGAATCTTCTTTTGAACGCGAAATCAACGGTTCAATATATGTCCTTAATGCTTTTGCTTTAGCCAGAGTTGTCACTATCTTTTTATTCTTGCTCAAGATCAGCGAAGATGCCATATTCGAAAGCAACGCATGCCTGTGCGCAGTTGTTCTTCCCAAATGATTTACTTTCTTTCCGTGTCTCATTTCTTTTATTCTTTATTTTATAGTGAAGTGTTCAGAATGCCATAGAAACTCCCAACTCTGAACTCCTAACTCCAAACTAATTAATCTTTATCTAATTTATATTTTACCAGGTTCATTCCAAAGTGAAGATTTTTCGCCTTAACAAGCTCTTCCAATTC
>JBEKEO010000284.1:0-3257 GCA_050013795.1 Bacteroidales bacterium | reverse complement strand
CATACAAATTCGGAAGCTATCCTCGACCCCACCTTGCCGGCAAGTATCAAACTTATCATAGTGGGGCAAAATTCAAGCACCAATGATTCCTTTGTGGTAAAACCAATGTCGAACTTAGGTATCCAGGGAGCTGTCATATTGTAAGCCGTCTGAATAACGATGACGGCACCCATAAACAATGAGATTATTGCAATTATTCCCAGCGAATCAATGCAAAGCGAATCCATTTCGACTATAGTCTGCCGAAAGAAAACCGGCCATTTCTCAGGTTTTGTAAATGTCCGCCTCATCAATAATGCATAGCGCCCTATCTGATAGAAGATTTTCATTGATACCGTATCGAATTATTATTCTTTAGACTTTTAAATAATAAAACAACAATTTTATTACTTTTGACCCTCTTTTATGAAAAGCAAATTTACACATGTTTCAAAACAAAAAACAGATATTTTTAATATTTATACTAATTATTAGTCTGTTTTTTTCGGGTTGCTTTATTTTCAAACCCAGGAAAAAATGCGACTGCCCTACATTTGATGGAGGCGGCCACAAAACTTATTCCAATAAAAAAAGTGGGGCAATTAAATAACATTTCCAAAGAATTATTCCCTGAAGGAGCATTCCAGTTGTTTATAAAGATGCTTGAGCCTCATGATGTGCGAATACGTATAAAGCGAAAACGAAGCACAAAGTACGGAGATTTCAACCCGTCCGGAAAGACCTCTCAATTTCCTGTAATAACAGTCAATAATGATTTAAACCCTTATTTTTTTCTTATCACTTTGCTGCACGAATTTGCGCATTACCTGGTTTGGAAGGACGGGCATCATTATGCAAAACCTCATGGGCGGACATGGAAAAATCATTTCAGCGGACTGATGCAAACCATGATTCAGGGAAATATCTTCCCTGAAAGATTACTGCCGTTCATTATAAAGCATATTCAAAATCCGAAGGCAACTAGCTGCACAGATACAAAGCTTTTCAGGGAATTATCGAACTTCGACACTAATCCCACAGGGGTTTTTATTGATGATCTTCCTGACGGGGAATTGTTCCGGACAAAAGACGGACAAGTTTTCAGCAGGGAGAAAAAAAGAAGGAAAATGATCTTATGTACACGCCTGCCAAGAAAGAAACAATATCTATTCAGTCCGATTTTCAAGGTTTTCCCTATTAATCAGCAGGAAGTGAAGAACCCGGTTTCAATAAACTTATGAATCAATAATCAATTATCTGACAAATCTGTGCATTTATATATAAATTTCTTAAAAAAATCATGCTATTAATTTTGTCACTTTTTAAATAATTCATATAATTGTTGACTAATTATCAACACAAAATCATAAAGGCAATAAAATGTTAAAGCAACTGGTATTTTGTACAACTCTTGTTATTTCATTCGGAATACTTGCATATACTTTTTACAACATATTCTCTTTCTTCCGCCTGACAAAACCTTACCCTGTCAAAAATATAGGCAAACGGTTTATATTGATGCTAAAGGTTGCAATTGGTCAATCAAAAATATTCAGGAAACCCATCATCGGGTTTCTTCATGCGCTTGTTTTCTGGGGGTTTTGCATTATCCTATTCGGCTTTCTGGAAATGCTGATTGACGGCATATTCGGATTACACAAATCTCTTTCTTCTTTGGGGATAGTATATGATATTGTTATGGCAGGGGGCGATATTTTCGCATTGATTGTTCTTCTTTCCATTTTAGTATTCATGTTCAGAAGGATTATATTGCATGTAAAAAGGTTTACAGGAATAGAAATGCGTTCTGTTTCCCATGCCGATGCTAACTTTGCGCTTACTCTTATACTTTTATTAATGGTTTCATTGCTGGGAATGAATGCTTTCTGGTGTGCGCTGAATCCAAATAAGTTCACATTTGTTTATCCTGTCGGGAATATTCTGTCAAAATATTTTGTTTTAATTCCCAATACTCATCTTGCGCTTTATTATAAAATGTGCTGGTGGGTTCATGTCCTTATGATCTTTCTGTTCATGAACATCCTTCCTTATTCAAAGCATTTTCATGTATTCATGTCTGTTCCTAATGTTTTCCTGAGCAGGCTTGACCCTTTGGGGAAATTACCAAATATGGATAATGTGACCAAAGAAGTGAAGATCATGATGGATCCGAATCAGGCATATGCAGCCCCGGCAGCTATTGACACGCCTCCTGAGAAATTCGGTGTAAGCGATCCGGAAGATGTAACGTGGAAAACATATCTTGATTCATTGTCCTGTACAGAATGCGGCAGGTGCACATCCGTCTGCCCTGCTAATATTACTGGCAAAAAACTATCGCCAAGAAAAGTCATGATGAATTTACGTGCAAGGATGAAAGAAAAAGGTCCTGGTTTAATAAAGGACAAATCCTATATTGACGGAAAATCCCTTATACGTGATTATGTTTCCGTTGAAGAAATATGGGCATGCACAACCTGTAATGCCTGTGCCAATGAATGCCCGATAAATATCAATCATCCTATTTTAATATTGGATATGAGAAGATATCTTGTTATGGAAGAATCTTCAGCACCCTCCGGTTTGAATACCATATTTACAAATATTCAGAATAATGGTGCCCCCTGGCAATTCTCTCCCGAAGACCGCTTGTTATGGGCAAAAGAATTAACAAGAAAAGATATTTCACAGAACAACTAGTTTATGGAAGATACAATTAATATAGAAGTTCCTGTAATGGCAGACCTTTTTGCAAAAGGCGAAAAACCCGATTATCTTTTTTGGGTTGGCTGTGCCGGGGCTTTTGACGATCGTTATAAAAAGGTTACCCGGGCTTTTTCTAAAATACTGTCTTATCTAAAAGTGAATTATGCAGTTCTGGGTAAAGAAGAGACATGCACAGGCGATCCTGCGAGAAGAGCAGGAAACGAAATGCTTTACCAGATGCAGGCATTGATGAACATTGAAACATTTACGCGTTATGAGGTAAAGAAAATCCTTACCATCTGTCCACATTGCTTTAATATTTTCAAAAATGATTATCCTGATCTGGGAGGAAATTACGAAGTAGTTCATTATACACAATTCCTGCAAAAATTTATCCATGATGGAAAGCTAAAAATAAATTCTGAAATTTTTAAAGACAAGAACATCACGTTTCACGATCCTTGTTATCTGGGTCGTGCCAATAATATTTACCAGGCCCCGCGGGATGTTCTGAATGCTATTCCTTCCAATAAAATTGAAATGAAACGGAATAAAAGTTTTGCTCTTTGTTG
>JBEKEO010000283.1:0-3292 GCA_050013795.1 Bacteroidales bacterium | reverse complement strand
TTTTTATTGTTTCTCGGGTCATAAAATGTACGCTCCTATGGGTGCAGGCATTCTTTATGGAAAGGAGAAGATGCTTGAAGAACTTCCACCTTATCAGGGCGGAGGAGAAATGATAAAAGAAGTTACATTTGAGAAAACCACTTACAACGAACTTCCATTTAAATTTGAAGCCGGAACACCCAATGTTGGTGATGGCCTTGGGCTGGCAACCGCAATAAAATATCTTGAGGCTTTAGGAATTGATGCAATTCATCAGCATGAATCAGATTTACTTACTTATGCTACAAAAAAATTATTAGCAATAGACGGTGTAAGAATAATAGGTACTGCAAAAAATAAAGCAGCCGTAATCTCTTTTCTTGTTTGGAAAATCCATCCGTATGATTTAGGAACGATTTTAGATAAGATGGGGATTGCAGTTAGAACTGGTCATCATTGCGCACAACCTATCATGGACAGATTTAGTATTCCCGGAACTGTAAGAGCTTCTTTTGCACTTTATAATTCAAAAGAGGAAATTGATATTTTTATTGAAGGTGTGATTAAAGCCAAAAGTATGTTAGAATAGAAAATGTTTTAATATAAAATGAAAATTGAAGAAATAGAACAGGAAATTATTAATGAATTTGAGCAGTTTGATGAATGGCTGGACAAATACAACTACCTTATAGAACTTGGGAAATCACTGCCTTTAATTAAAGAAGAGTTCAAAACCGATCAGTATGCTATTACTGGCTGTCAAAGCAAAGTGTGGCTGCACTCTTCTTTACAGAGTGGGAAAGTGGTTTTCGAGGCAGATAGTGATGCCATTATTACAAAAGGTATTGTTGGTTTGTTGATAAGGGTGTTATCTGATCAAATACCTGATGAGATCATCAATGCAAAACTTGATTTTGTGGATAAGATCGGATTGCGCGAGCACCTTTCACCTACACGTTCCAATGGACTTACTTCCATGATAAAACAAATGAAGTTTTATGCATTTGCTTTTAAAACAAAATTATCTCAAAACACTCCCAATTCCTTATAACAATGGCACAAGAGGCAAATTTTCTCGAACTTGAAAGCAAAGTTGTTGACGCAATAAAGACCGTTTTCGATCCGGAAATTCCCGTCAATATTTATGAAATGGGATTGATTTATGAGATTCGTATTGATGAGAAAATGATTGCTCACATCACGATGACCGTGACAGCGCCTAATTGCCCTGTTGCAGATAGTCTTCCAATTGATGTTCATAATGCAGTGAAAGCTGTTAAAGGGATTGCAGATGTTGATGTTGTTATGACCTTTGATCCACCCTGGAATGAAGATATGATGACAGAAGCAGCAAAACTTGAGTTGGGGTTGCTTTAAAATTCGCGGTGAATAAGTTGATCCGTATATTCTCTCATTATCATCTTTCTTTCTTCATTTATCGTAAGCAAAGATAAGTGATTTAAAGCTTTATTATAATATTCTTTAATCAGTGAAACTGACGAATCTTTCACGCCAAGCTTATCATAAATCTCAGTGACTGCTTTTATTTTCTCTTGGTGGTCAAAATTTCCAGAAGAAAAATATTTTTCAAGATTACTGAATTCATTTCCTTTTGCATCCAGTAAAGCTTTTATATAAAGATACGTTTTTTTGTTTGTAACAATATCGCCGCCAATCTTTTTCCCAAACTTATCCTGATCGCCATAAACATCAAATAAGTCGTCCTGAAGCTGAAATGCTATGCCAACATATTCTCCGAACTTATAGATATTTTCCACATCTTTATTGTTAGCACCTGCAATAACAGCACCTGTTTTTAAGCTGGCAGCAATCAGTACTGAAGTTTTAAGGCGAATCATTTCAATATATTCCAAGATTGTCACATCGTTTCTTTTTTCAAAATTCATATCATATTGCTGTCCCTCGCAAACTTCAATTGCCGCTTTTGTAAAAATGTGTAGCACATCCTGAAGAACATTTCTATCAGACATTGCTAGATGTTTATATGCTATTGCAAACATGGTATCCCCTGATAATATTGCAATATTTGAATTCCACTTTTTATAAACAGTTTCCTTTCCTCTTCTTATAGGGGCATCATCCATTATGTCATCATGAAGTAAAGTAAAGTTGTGGAAGATTTCAATCGCAACCGCAGAATCAATTGCTTTTTCAATATTTCCCCCAAAAAGGTCGCAGGATAATAAAACCAAAACCGGCCTGATTCGTTTACCACCAAGGTCAAGGGTATATGAAATCGGTAAATATAGTTCTTCTGGTTCGGTATCCAACCGTACTTCAGATAAAGCAGATTTTACTCTTTCTAACAATTGATCTGAAGTGTACATAAATAAATTAACCGATTATAAATTGAGTATCTTGTAAGATTTTTTTTATACCATCTTCAATGCTTAAAGGTTCACGGTTAAGCAATTTCACCATTTTTGTAGTATCCGGATATCTTCGCAGCATATCCCCTTCCTTAAGTGCAGGTAAAAATACGATTTGAGATTTTGAATTTGTTATTTTAATTATTTTCTCGGCAAGATCAATCATTGTAATTTCCTTTTCACCGCCAATATTGACAACATCATTAATCACTTCGTTGTTATAAAATGCATTAACGCAAGTCTCCACATTATCGTTAATGTAACAGAAAGTACGTGTTTGCAACCCATCACCGTAAACCGTGATATTTTGATTTTGTAATGCAAGATTAATAAATCGCGACATGACAAAATCAACGCTTTGCTTTGGACCGTATGTATTAAAAAATCTGAAAATGGTATAATCCAGGTCAAACTCTTTTTTATAGGAGCGCAAGTATGCTTCACCGGCATTTTTTACAACAGCGTAAGGTATACGGGAATTTAAAGGTGTTGTCAATTCATTTTGAGGTAATTCGGTGGGCTCTCCATAAACTTCAGAGGACGAAGAAAAGAATATTCTTTTAACGGTTGAATTTTTCGAAAGGTTGAGAATGTTTTCTATTCCCTTCAGATCGTTTAGCACACTTATTGGATTTTGCTGTGTTCTTTGAACACCAACTAGGGCCGCATAGTGGAAAACAAATTCGAAATTAAAAGAATTCATTATTCCGGAAATATCATTATAATTGTTTACATCACATTTGCAAAATTTAATCTTTCCCTTTTTGGCAACTGGTATTTTTCGAATATCTCCCGTGGTGAGATTGTCCACAATCACAATAAAATTATCAGGATTCTCCAAAAGCTTTTCAGCTAATGCACTGCCTATAAACCCAGCCCCTCCCGTAATCAGTATATTTATCATTTATTTATGAATTTATCCT
>JBEKEO010000282.1:0-3300 GCA_050013795.1 Bacteroidales bacterium | reverse complement strand
ATGGCAGGCATCATATATTATTTTTAAGCCATAAGTATCTGCAATTTCTTTTATTCTTTGTACGTTACAGGGGTTGCCATATACATGTACAGGCATTATAGCTGTTGTTCTGGGCGTGATTGCTTCTTCTATCTTGTCGGCATCAATATTAAATGTTTTTGATTCAATATCAACAAATACCGGCTTAATGTTATTCCACCTAAGCGCATGAGAGGTTGCTACAAAACTGTAGGGAGTAGTTATTACTTCACCGGTAATATGTAATTCCTGCAAAGCTATTACCAGTGCTAAAGTTCCGTTAGTGAAAAGTGAAATGTATTTTACGCCTAAGTACTCGCATAAGGCCTTCTCCAGGGCTTGATGATATTTCCCGTTATTGGTCAGCCATTTGCTGTCCCAGATTTCTTTTAAATATTCCTGGAATTCTTCCAATGGCGGAAGAAAAGGTTGAGTAACAGTAATGTTTCTTTTATCCATGAAAGTGATTATAAAACAAATTAACCTTTGTTATTTAACAATAAAACAACGTAACTCTTGAAAAACTCTTATAATCTTATCCATATAGAAGGTACAGTATCAATCAATTCCCAATAGTTTGACCATTTCTTTGGTGCTATAACGATTTTATTAGGGTTTTTATTTAACCAAGCCCCCCACCAACTAAATGAACTATTAGCAATAATATTATGGTTACAATAAGTCATTAAACACATGTCTTGCCAACTATCATCAGCTTTATTCCAATCTACATAAACGGAATTCTCTATTTTGAAATTTTCACGAGCCCAATCCGGGTCATCTGAAATAATGAAATAAACCAAATTCATCTCTCTATTCTGAATATATTTAACAGATGCATGATAATAATCCAATGTACATATGTTACCGAAATGCTCACTATGATCTAAATAATCACCCCTTCTTATGTGAATGGAAACTGAGTTACTGGTAAGTATTTTATTTAATGCTTCTGATGATTTAATATTTAACCTGTTTGTATTAAATCTGAAAACTTCTCTAATTTTTTCTTTTACATTATTGAAATATAATTCTGATTGCCAATATCCATCATAAATAGTAAAGGGATGACAATTATTAAAATAAATTTTATTATATTTCCCATAATATTTTTTGTCTTCTATTATATAACTAAATAAGTTTTTAGTAAAAAACTGATTGTAAAATTTCCTTTGTCTCCTGAAAAATTTATAAGATTTATATTTTAAATTAGTGAACGTTTTAAATATTTCATATCCATTATGAGCAAACCAAGAATCTAATAAATCTAAAGAATAAAAATAAAATGGTGATTTTTTCTTTAATGCTAGATAAAATGCATATTCAAACATTTGATTACCAAGCCCTCCTTGCATTTTTATTATTCTAAGCATTAGACCAATATTTATATCCAATAAGTTTTTTAATGAATCTTTTCACTTTCTTAACTCTTTCATTCCTTTTGTATTGCTTTGAATATAAAATAGCATCTTCTGTAGTTTTTTGTTGCATGTATCTAACAAAGTCAATTTTATATTCATTTGGAACGCAAATTATCGAGTCTTCATAAATAATAGTGTGATAATTCCTTGTATTAAATACATTTATTATTTCAGAAATAGAAGGATAATATTCAATTGAATTTGGCAAAGGAGGAGGGCTTAAAAATAATCTGGCATCATCAATTAATATTAAATGTTGCTGTTCAGAAGATAAAATAATTTTTAATTCTTCAAGCAATGGGCACTGATCAAACTCTCCATAAGAACCGAAACTACAATAATGTGCATCTAACCAAAAAATTGCAGCAGTTTTATTTTTAAAAATTATTTTTTTTAATTCTACTCTAGAATCTCCATATATAAAATCTACACTAGTAAGTGCTTTATGTTTTTCAATAGTTTTAGTATAAATCTCTTTTGAAAACTCAATCGTCTTAACTGCATTAAAATATTGTGAAGCCCAATAACTTGTCCACCCATGAAATGTACCTGTTTCAATGAATAAATCAATTTTACAAAGATTTTTAAGATATAATATAACATCTTGTGGTGGTCCCATTCTTATTATTCCCATATTAATTTATTTTTTTCAAATGATAACATCCGACACCAAAAATTGAAATATTTTTTTCATCCCGAAATTCATTTCCATATATATATTTTTTATCTAAAATTTCAAAATTGGTTAATAATTCTGCTAATAAATATTGTTCATCAAATACACGATGTGCATTAAAACAAACTTTATTAACTGCCCCAATAGGTACAGAAAAATAAAAATTAGCTCCAGGTTTCAGAACTCTATTCACTTCACTAAAAGCTTTTTCAGAACCATAAGGGTCAATTTCATCTCCATAACGTCCTAATCCAATGTGTTCGATAACACATAAAGATGATAATGAATCAATGCTTTCATTATCAAAGGGTAGATCAAGAATATTCCCTTTGATAAAATTAATTGAATCCATTTTTAAACTTAATGGTCTAATATCAATCATTGTAAGGATTGTTATTTTTGATAAAAGGGAAATAAACTTATTATCTGAGCCAATATCTATATGATTATTCGGCTTTTGTGAAATGATTCTTTCAAAGGCCCAAGCATCCTGATAAAAGTATGTTGATTCAATTTCAGTCAAAGTAGTAGCATCATAAAGGCATGCATAAATATCCTCTTTTAATGCTTTATTACTTTTAGATAATTTATTAAACAATTCAATATCATCATTAAACTTTCTCTTTAATTTGATAGCTTTATTAAAATCCCAAAAAGAATTTAACAATGGCTTAATTGGCTTGTAAAAAATCCAAATAAATTTCTTAAAATAATTTTTAACTTTTATCTTCATCATACATTTTCCATTTTCCATTTAATAATATTAATGTATGAGTTGCTGGTAACATTTCTCCATATCCATAAAAATTACTTGAAATTATCTGTATTTTTTTAGCAACATCTATTGAATCAATAAACACACCATTACTAATAAGACTATAAGCTATTTTATAATTACCTGGAACAATTGCTAATGATTCTATTTCAAATTCAAAAAACCCACTTTTTCCCAAGTTATTAAAAACCATTCCTACAAGCCGACTATGGTGAGAAAATATTATTTGATCAAATTGATTTACAAAACCAATAGAAGGAATTACTGATATATTTTCATTAGAATTTCTATTAAACCATAGTCTAATTTTAATTTTTTGACCTGCTAAGATTTCTGTTAATTCATTATCGTATTCATCAAAAATTGAGATTTTATTAACTATAATCTTGCCATTACCATATCTGTCTTTA
>JBEKEO010000281.1:0-3358 GCA_050013795.1 Bacteroidales bacterium | reverse complement strand
TTAAAGATAATAAAACCTATACAGGCATCCTTTCGGGCACAATTGTGCTGAATAAGGAAAAATAATTTCAGCGGGTTCACTATTCATTTTATAATTGTAGGATGAGTGCCAGGGTAAAAGTTAATCAGCAAAATATATATTTTTTGGGATTAGCTTTGATTGCCATTGGCTTGCCCCTGAATACGCTTACCATAAGCATAGGGCAAATTATCCTTTCGGCCAACTGGCTTGCTGATAAAAAAGTTTTTGGCAAATTCTACAATTTCTTTAAATCCAGGACTGCTTTAGTGATTTCTTCGCTTTTCTTGCTGCATCTTATAGGGCTTATTTACACCACCGATTTTGCATATGCATACAAAGACCTCAGAGTAAAATTTCCTTTATTGATAATACCCCTTATTGTTTCAACTTCCGAAGGGTTTGACATTAAACGATTTCGCTTTTTATTGCTGATCTTTATTTCAGCGGTGCTTGCCTCCACTTTTGCAAGCATGTATAATTATTTTACACTTGATTTCCAGGATATCCGCGAAATCTGCATTTATGTCTCACATATACGATTAAGCCTTTTTATTTGCCTCTCAATTTTTATTTTATTTCATTTCATTTTTTCGGTTAAAGATTTTACTGAAATTCAAAAATTTATTTTCACAATAGCAGCCCTCTGGCTTATTGTATTCCTTTATATTTTGGAATCGGTTACTGGCTTAACAATTTTCGTTATAACCGGGGTTTTGCTTATTATAATAAAGGTATTTCTTACAAAGAATTTATTTTATAAAACCGGATTTATTGCATTGGCTATTGTGTTTTCTCTTACAATTTTCCTGTATGTTAGCAATATTTTCAAAGAATATTTTTCTTATACCTCCGATCATGATGTTAGGCTTGAAAAGTATACTGCACATGGTAATCCTTATTTTAACGATTCACTTGATAATGAAACCGAAAACGGGCATTATATATACCGCTATTTATGCGAACCGGAATTGAAAGGAGCCTGGAACAAACGGAGCAATATTAAATATGATAGCAGAGACCATAAAGGACAGTTCGTGAAATCAACGCTGATCCGTTTTCTTACTTCAAAGGGGCTCAGGAAAGATTCTGAAAGCGTTTACAAACTTTCGGCAGAAGAAATTAATTCGATAGAAAATGGAGTAAGTAATGTGAATTGTCAGGATGAATTTTCGCTTCGCACCCGCATTTACGAAACAATTTGGGAAATTGACAATTACAGCAGAAGGGACGCTAATCCCAACAACCATTCGGTGATGCAGCGCATGGAGTACTGGAAAGCTTCGTGGCAGATAATTAAGGAACATTGGTTGTTTGGCGTGGGCACAGGCGATATGAATATTGCATTTGCAAGGCAATACGATAAAATGCATTCTCCTCTTGATAAGAAATGGCGACTGCGTTCGCACAACCAGTTTCTTTCCATTACAGTGGGCTTTGGCATTTTCGGATTATTATGGTTCCTGTTTGTACTGGCTTATCCTTTTTCTCTGAAAAGTATAAGAAAAGATTATTATTACTTCGTGTTCTTTATCATTCTGCTTCTCTCAATGACAAGCGAAGACACTATTGAATCACAGGCAGGGCTAACTTTTTTCGTTTTCTTCTGTGCCCTGTTCCTGCTCGGAAGAAAAGATGAGATATTAAGTAGTAAGCCGTAAAATACAAGTCTGTTCCATAAACTGTGTCAGTTTTTAAAAGATTGAAATATTCCGTTCAAATACCTATTTTTGCAAAAACTTACAATTTTATTATGGAAAACGATAACAAACAAATCCCATTGGAAGAAAATAAAAAAGAGGAAAAATGCGAGCATAAAAAATGCTGTCATTGCATTTTCCACATGCTGAACATTATTTCAGTTATTGGAGTAATTGTGCTGTTCATCCTGTATTTTACAGGCTGGAAATCGTGCAGCCAGTATGCTAATAAATCGAACAAATCTTCAGTTGTTGTCGGTTTTATTAACTCCGATACTATTATGGAACATTATAATCTGGTTCAGGAATTGAAATCAAAAATTGAAGCAAAAGAAAAATTAGCCAACGACAGTTTCACTATGCAGCAAAAAAACTTTGAAGCCGAAGTGAGCGAATACCAGAGAAATGTTCAGGCAAACAAGCTTTCAATAGCTCAGGCTCAGGCTACCGAGAAGTACCTGGGGCAGAAACAGCAAAACCTTGCTGCCCTTAAAGAAGATTTAACGCAAAAACTTTCGAATGATGAGTTAAAAATGAATGGAGAGTTGCTCGACAGCATTATGAATTTCCTGAAAAGATACAACCGTAAGCATAATTTTGATTATATCTTTGGTTTTGCAAAAGGGAGCAACATACTTTTCGCCAACGACAGCCTCGATATTACCAAGGAAGTGCTGAAAAATATTAATAAAGAATACAAAGAAAACCATACCGGGAAATAGAAACTTATTATTATGAAAAAACTCATATTTCTTTTCTCGGTTTTATTTATAATTTCCTCCTGCAAGCATAAAGATAAAAATGTTGAAGTAAAAAATTATGATAATGGTTCGCCAAAAGATTCAACATATTTTGAAGGGGAAGGCCCCGAGAAAGAAAAAGTAAAGGATGTACAATTTTACCCCGATAAAAAGGAAAAAGTCGAGGGAGAATACAAGAACAATAAAAGAAATGGCCCCTGGGTATATTATTACCCGAACGGGAACAAATGGAGCGAAGGTGCTTTTGTTGATGGTCTTGACGACGGGAAACATACTGTTTATTATGAAAACGGCAACATCCGTTATGAAGGATTTTACAAAAGAGGAAAGCAGGTTGGCAATTGGAAATTTTACAATATCGACGGGAAACTGACGAAAGAAAAAAACTACGATAAAACTGATACTTCCGCTGTAAAAAAGAGTCCTAAATAATTATTCTAATACTATCTTATCGGTTTGAGTATAACCGGTTGAAGAAATCATTACATAATAAATACCTTTTACTAGAGAATTATCAATAGGAATAGAGAATAATCCATTAACAGAATATTCTATTATTTTTTGCCCTTTTGAAGAATAAACCGAAACCAAATAGTTTCCTACTGTTGAATTTCCGGGAACTATCATTAATGTGTTACCCGATTTCACAGGATTAGGATAAACGGAATAACCCAATCCGGAAACTAAAAACTTTACATATACTGTTTTTGAATACTTGAAATTGCCGTTAAAGTCAGTTTGCCTTATCCTGTAATATGAAACACCTTTAACCGGGTTATCATCTATGTATCCGTATAAAAGCACCGTATTGCTGTTCCCTGCTCCTTTTACATTGCCAAGCGGTTCAAAGTTTATTCCGTCAGCCGATCTTTCAACAGT
>JBEKEO010000280.1:0-3360 GCA_050013795.1 Bacteroidales bacterium | reverse complement strand
GCAAACCGGACAGACTTTAATCAATGTTTCAGCCGGAACTTATACGGTTACAGTTACTGATGCTAACGGTTGTACAAGTACAGTAAGCGCGGTAGTTAACGCTCCATCATCTCAAATGACTTCTGCTATTACAAGCGCAGATACTCTTCTCAAGTGTTTCGGTGATAATAATGGCTTTATTACCATAACTGTTATTGGAGGAGGTACACCTCCTTATTCATATCTCTGGAATAGCGGCCAGAACACTTCAGCTATTACTAATCTCACGGGTGGCCTTTATACAATTACTATAACCGATCATAATGGCTGTAATAATATTCGTTCTGTTCCTATTGACCAGCCTTCTGAACTTTATTTACTTGCCGGCAGCCATGCATCACAATGTTCGGATTCATGCAGTGGTGAAGCTACTTCGGCAGTTACAGGCGGTACTCCATTCCATAGTGGGAATTATACTTATTTGTGGAACAACGGACAAACTACTGAGAATATAAACAGTTTATGCCCCGGCATTTATTATCTTACAGTTACCGATTCCAATGGATGCCAAAAATCAGACTCTGCAACTGTCGGAAAAGGTGTTAATATTAATTCCGGTTTCACCGCATCACCCTCAACAGGATATTCCCCATTGACCGTTAATTTCGCCGCCAGTTCTACCACTTCTTCCAATATTTACTTTTGGACTTTTGGAGATGGAAACATCGACACTACCGGAGGAAACCCGACACACATATATAATTATCATTCTGATACTACTTTTAAAGTGTGTTTGCTTGTTATTGATAGCAATTGCAAATCCAGTAACTGTCAATTAATTAATGTTGAAATACATTCAAAGATAGTTGCTCCTAATGTATTTACTCCAAACGGGGATGGTAAGAATGATGAATTTGTTGTTCAGGATACTTCCATTGCAACATTTAGTTGTATAATATTTAACCGTTGGGGCAGAAAGATATACGAATGGTCGGACGTAAATAAAGGCTGGGATGGAAAAACCTCAAGCGGAGCTGATGCCCCAGATGGAACGTATTATTATATTATAACGGCAAAAGGATATGATAATATAAATTATAATCTTCACGGAGCCGTTATGTTGCTGAGATAATAAGATATTTTTTATTGAATTATTGGTTTGTTCTCAATATAGTTAATTAATTTTTTATTTTCAGCAATTTGCAATTGGCAAACCTTTACTATTTTAGCAACGCTTAATTTTTAATTAAATTTATAAATTATGAGAATAATAGCATTAATTTCTTTTGCTTATTTATTGTTTGTAACTGAAGCAATAGCTCAAAATAACTTATGTATACCGGGAGCATGCGGAGGCAGTCAAAATAATTCTTCTTTGCGTCATAATGTTGTTCATTCTGTCGGTGATGGTGATCATGCTCTTAACCAGACCTATAATAATACATTATGTGGTTTGACTTATGTTACATCCTCCGCAAAGATCACAACCCGCTATTCTAACGTAGTAAATACACCTCTGGGCGTCGGTACAGGCTTTCCATGTACTCTGCCGGCAATAAGCGGAATTCCTACATGTTATACTGTTGACAAAGCATATATTTACTGGACTGAAAGTTATGAGACGGGAGCATCAACAACACCTACCTTAAGCTTTACAAACCCTTCAAGTGTAACGAATAATTACCCTGCCACCTTGATCGGGACTGATGTTCCAAAGTGCTGGACATCAGAGGGCGAAATAGGAACATATGCTTTCAGGGCAGACGTAACACCAGCCATTACCGGTAACGGAACATATACAATAAACAACATTACAGGAAGCATGAGTGAAACCACTGCATGGGAAGTTGATGGCGCAACATTAATTATTATATACAGAGACCTTTCTGCTTCTGCCACATGGAAAGGTTCCCTGATTATTGATGATGGGTTAGTGACATACGGTGGAGGCACATTTAATAATACCATGACTGGTTTTTCAGCTTGCGGCACAGGCTCAAACTCAACAGCCTTTTTAATGGTTTCTGATTTGCAGGATAATGTAACAGTTACTTTTTCTCCTACATTAAACGGAACAGTAGGGACATTTCCGGGACTTTTTTGGAATTATTGCGAGGTGAGTACTACCGTTCCTTCAGGGCTAACGTCTTCCACAGATTATTTATCTACCTCTTCTGATTGTTTTGCAGTTTGTGCCACCGGTTTATATTTTCAAACCACTACTTGCGGCACATGTTCACCAACTGTTTTAACATTAGATACTTTCAGTACTCCTGAAAGTTGTTCCGGTTGTAATGGCACGGCATCTGTTACAGCATCAGGCGGAGCATCGCCTTACACTTATATCTGGAGCACTACTCCGGCACAAACCACCGATACTGCGACAAACTTATGTGCAGGAACGTATACTGTAACCGTTACATCATCCGGCGGATGCCTCACATCTACAGCATCTGCTACAGTTACTTCAAATTCAACTATTACTTTATCAGTTGCACCCACAGCACCAGTGGTATGTTCAGGTAATCCGGTAACATTAAGAGCAAGCGGTGCCAGTACGTATTCATGGTCGCCTCCTACAGGGCTTTCCGCTACCACAGGGGCAACTGTTGTTGCAAATCCTACTTCCCCTACAACGTATACGATTATCGGGGTTTCAGGAACTTGCTCCGATACAATAACTGTCCTGGTTGATGTAAAGACCAGTCCAACGGTTATTGCTTCAGTATCGTTAAATCCCATTTGCGGAGGAACTCCTACAACTTTATCTGTCAGCGGAGCAAATACTTATTCGTGGAGCTATGGTTTAGGCACTTCAAACACGGTAGTTGTCACACCGTCTTCATCAATAACTTATACGGTTACCGGTACTGATATTAACGGATGCACGGGCACTGCACATGTCGCTGTTACTGTAGACCCCACATTAATTGTTGCGATCTCAAGCAACGTACCGGTGCTGTGTTATGGACAAAGTAACGGACAGGCCACTGCTTCCGAAATTGGAGGCACTCCGACATATTCATATAATTGGAGTGACGGAGAATCTACTAACCCTGCAGTCAATTTACCGGTAGGTATACATACGGTTACTGTTACAGACATAGATGGGTGTACAGGTACTGCTGTTGATACAATTACCCAGCCTTCGCTAATCGGTATTACTTTAACTCCGGATTCAGTGAAGTGTTATGGAGGAAACACAGGAAGTATTATTTCGGTTGATACCGGAGGTACTCCTACCTATCATTATTTATGGTCGAACATGCAAACCGGGCAGAATTTAGTTAGTGCTGCAGCCGGCGTTTATACGGTTACGCTTACTGACCATAATGGTTGTACCGATGTAGCAAGCGCCCAGATACTACAACCCACTCAACT
>JBEKEO010000279.1:0-3382 GCA_050013795.1 Bacteroidales bacterium | reverse complement strand
GAACTGGTTGGGGTAAAATAATTTCCCATCATGCTTATGCGCCAATGAGAAAAGCATTTTATGATCGGCAGTAGTGTTTAAAAATTCAATATTTAATGCAAGCACATTGAAAAAACCATTCTTCGTGAACACTTTCTCTCCTACTTTAACATTGGCTTGGTAACGATATTCTCCCACAGGGAATATTCCGGCATCAAGATGATAGGCATTTGATGTTTTACTGAATTCAAAAGTATATTTCTTGTTTTCCTTATTAAAAATAGTAAAGTTCACATCGGGCTTATTAATCAGTTCATAGCTTTCGTTATATACTTCTGCATTGAACTCCACATTCTCGTTTTCATAAAAATTATTATTTCCGCTAACCCTGAATAAGCTGTTATCTTCGGCAGCAGCCAGGTACTGAATGATTTTCCCTAAAAAGCTGTTAAATATATCGTGGTTCTGATGCTGAACAAAGTCGAACAATTTCCACCGCCAAATGCCCTCACCTGCAATAACACATGATTTCTCCCTGTCCTGCTGATTGAAAATAATAAGTGGCTGTTTTGTTGCAACGGAGCCAATCTTCTGATAGAACAGTACATTTGCCGAATTGGATGTCTTATATGTTCCATAGGGAGAATATAAGGGGGGCAGGTCATCGGAAAGATGCTTCAGGTCTTCATCAATAGTAAATAAAGGAAAATCATTATTAACAACAGGCAAAGCCTCGTTCATGGATGTTTTGGTATTTGCCACTATGCTTATCCCTGCCTTCAGGCTGTTGAATGTATTGAAATCGGTTTGTGCACCCAGAATGTATATAACAGGTACATTTGATTTGTTTATAGCTGCAATTATTCTTGACGCATTATCAGTCGTGGATGGCAATTGATGCAGTATAATAAGGCTATAACCAGAAAATGATTTTGTGAATTCAGAAGCCAGTGAAGATTCCACTTCATAATTATCATTCTTTTCCAGTGACTCCTTAAATGCGGCAATATCCGGATTAGGTGAGTTTGAGAGGATAAGAATTTTCTGTCGCTGGTCAACCACATCAACATAAAAATCCTGTGCATTGTTTGCTTCAGTAACTTCGCCTTTTATGGGTGTTAAAACCACATGATAATGCTGTAATCCTACCTGTTTCGCATCAACTTCAAGTAATACATTTTGCGTAGAAAAATTGCTGACAAAGCTGAGTTCCTTTGAAAACAACTCATAATTACCGCTGCTAACCTTAAGCACTGAATTACTGCCTTTGCATTTATTTGCAGTTACTATTACTTCAACAGGAAATTTATTTCCAAGAAATGCAGTACGATTATAATTGATCTTGTTAATAAGTAAATCCCTGTATATAGTTGTATCGCCCAATGCCATGGTATAAATTGGAAAAGAAGCAAAACCAGATGCATAAAGCGGGTTCTGTCCTTTATTGTATAAACCATCAGTGGCTATCACCAGCGCTCCGACATTGCGATTGGAATAACGTGTCTGAAGTTCATCAAAGAAAGAAGATATATCGGTAATCTTATCAGCAAAATCAAATGCTGAACTCTCTTTTACCTTATCGCCAAAGGAGTATGTTTTCACTTCATAGCGTGATGCCAGTTCATCAATGAATTTCTTAAGCTGCTCTTTATATTGATTTTTATAATAAGCAGAGTCTTTGTTTATCAGAATAGATTCTGAATTATCTTGTGCAATAATGATAATAGGTTTTTCAATATTTCTTGAGACTGTTTTAACTAGCGGCGATAGCAGCAAAAAAGCAATAAGTGTGATGGCAACAAAGCGAATAACTGCAAGTAAGTTTTTTAAAACAAAAGTTAAATTATACTTGCTGTTCCTTACATACAATAAAGCCGAAACCGCTGCGCCAAGCAGAATACAAAAAACAAGAAACCACAGCGGGTATTCGGTGATGATTACGAAATTCACGATGATGCAAAGATAATGGCATTTTTAATTTGATATGGAATCTATAGGACATTAATATAAAACATAAGTAATAATACCTGATTTTCCATTTTAAAATCAGGTATTATTACGCTAACCCAGAGTCAATATCATGACTAATTTTGAGGTATTAAAAATACACAATCAATCATTAATTAATAAAAAAGTAATCACTATGAAAACAAAGACTATTTCTTTCATGATTGCAGCAATACTTATAGTTAGTATTGCACAAAGTCAAACTGTCACTTCAGTTGCAAATGGGAACTTTTTGTACCCCACAACTTGGGATTGTGGTTGTGTACCTTCTCCGGGAGACAACATCATCATTAAACATCATGTTGTTTTGAATACTAACTGGGGTTTTAGCAGCGGCTCATTGACCATTGACATTGGAGGCTCATTGATAAAAGATGCTTCTATTAGGTCGTTTGCAATGAACGGAGGTACATTTACCAATAACGGCTACTTCTATATTGACCGCTTTGCCGCTTATACCGGCACTTTGAATAATTCAGATTCGATGCACGTAACTCAAGCTTTGTACAATTCTGCAACATTCACAAATTCAGGAACAATATATGGACTTGACAGTTTTTATACTGCAAATTCTTTACATATAACAAATACAGGCACAATTGCAGCTACAAATTTCATGAACACCCTGACTGTTCAGAATGACGGTATAGTAAATTTCACTTATTTTTTGAACACAGGAAGCTATTCAAGTACCGGGATAACTTCAGCATTTCAATTTCTAAATTCGGGAATAAGCGTATTAGGAGACACCTTAAATATTTTGGATGATTTTACAAATGCCGGAATTATGACAGTAGACTCAAATGTTTTATTTCTGGTAGCACACGATTTTTTAAACAGTGACACAACGGCTCATCATGCTGTATTTAATAATAATGGCGGAGTTCAAATAGGAAACGATTTTACGAATGTTGATACTCTTAAGGGTGATAAAGGTACATTTTGTGTTGCAGCTTTTTCAACAAACACAGGTTATTTTAAAGGCACTATTGATTTTTGCGACCAGACACCCATGAATACTGTTCCAATTAATATTGATCTAAATACAGGTGTAATTGGGGCAAATGTTACATCCTGCACTCAGGCCTGCAAGGTTTTGACTGGTATTACTGAAAATAAACAAGAAACAACAAGTTTACATGTTTACCCTAACCCATTTATAGATGAAGTTACATTTGAAACAAATGATAATGGAAATCCTGAAATTAAATTATATATTTTTAATATACTTGGACAGCAGGTTTTTTCACACATTTATACTCAAAATAAAATTATATTAAATAATAATGACCTGAATAAGGGTATATATTTCTATGAATTAGAAAATAACTCGATTATTTTTAAAGGGAAATTAATTGCAGAATAAATTTTTTGGCAAATAATAAATCATTCATAT
>JBEKEO010000278.1:0-3403 GCA_050013795.1 Bacteroidales bacterium | reverse complement strand
AGAATTTATTCTTGATCATAATGCAAAGCCAGCTTTTAAAGGTTACAACGGATTTCCGTCAACATTATGTATATCGATAAATGAACAGGTCGTACATGGTTTTCCGGGGAAAAGAGAATTGAAAGATGGCGATATTGTCTCGGTAGATTGCGGGACAATAATGAATGGTTATTATGGAGATTCAGCTTATACGTTTTCAGTTGGAGAAGTAAAACCCGAAATCATTCTTTTGCTTAATACAACAAAAGAATCATTGTATAAGGGAATAGAAGATGCAGTGGCTGGAAAACGTTTGGGCGATATAGGCTTTGAAATTCAAAGCTACGTTGAAAGTTTTGGGTTTTCGGTAGTTAGGGATCTTGTCGGGCATGGAGTTGGTAAAAATCTTCATGAAAAACCGGAAGTTCCGAACTATGGAAGAAGAGGAAGCGGCATAAAGTTACAGGATGGTCTGGTGATAGCAATTGAACCAATGATTAACATGGGTAAATACCAGGTTATTCAGGAATCTGACGGATGGACCATAAGAACAGCAGACAGGATGCCTTCAGCGCATTTCGAGCATACTGTTGCGGTAAGGAAGGACAGGGCAGATATATTATCATCGTTTGTTGAAATTGAAGAAGTAATAAATAAAAGAAAATAATAATAAATGGCTAAGCAATTATCTATTGAACAGGATGGTACTGTTATCGAATCATTGGGAAATGCGATGTTTCGCGTTGAACTTGAGAACGGTCACCAGATAATTGCACATATATCAGGTAAAATGAGAATGCACTATATTAAAATTTTACCAGGTGATAAAGTGAAAATAGAAATGTCACCTTATGACCTTACTAAAGGAAGAATAACATTCAGATATAAATAATTGCCTGATTTAGGCGCTAATTTTTTAAACAATGAAAGTAAAAGCATCCGTTAAGAAAAGAACTCCAGAATGCAAAATTGTGCGCAGGAACGGGAGGGTCTATGTGATCAATAAGAAGAATCCAAAATTCAAACAAAGACAAGGATAATAACTGATTTAGAATTAAAATAACAGATATAACATGGCACGTATTGCAGGTATTGACTTACCAAAAAACAAACGAGGAGAAATCGGCCTGACATATATTTATGGCATTGGAAGAAGTAATGCCCGTAAGATCCTGATTGAGGCCGGGATTAATTTTGATAAAAAGGTTCAGGACTGGACAGATGATGAACAAACGAAGATCCGTAATGTTATTAATGATACATTCAAAGTGGAAGGTTCACTTCGGTCTGAGGTTCAGATGAATATTAAACGCCTTATGGACATTGGTTGCTACCGTGGAATCCGCCACCGCAGTGGTTTGCCGTTAAGAGGTCAGCGCACGAAGAATAATGCCAGGACAAGAAAAGGTAAAAAGAAAACAATTGCTAACAAAAAGAAAGCTCCTAAAGGTTAATTTGATAGTTTGTAATTAAAAATAATATGGCAAAAACAACAAAAGGTACAAGAAAAAGAGTTGTAAAGGTTGATCCGATTGGACAGGCACATATAAATGCCACTTTCAATAATCTTATTGTTTCATTAACAAATGTAAACGGACAGGTTATTTCATGGTCTTCTGCAGGGAAAATGGGATTTAAAGGTTCGAAGAAAAATACACCATATGCAGCACAAATGGCAGCACAGGATTGCTCAAAGGTTGCATACGACCTGGGTTTACGAAAAGTAAAAGTATTTGTTAAAGGTCCGGGTGCCGGAAGAGAATCCGCTATCAGAACAATTAATACTGCAGGCATTGAAGTAATGGAAATAATGGATATTACACCATTACCACATAACGGTTGCAGACCGCCGAAGAGAAGGAGAGTATAATTTTAAAAGAAAATATTTAAGAAAATGGCAAGATATATTGGTCCAAAAACTAGAATGGCAAGAAGATTCAGAGAACCTATTTACGGTCCTGATAAATATTATGAAAAAAAGAACTATCCTCCCGGTATGCACGGATCGTCCAAAAGGAAAAGAAAAACTTCTGAATATGGTGTGCAGCTGATGGAGAAACAGAAAGTTAAATATACATACGGTATCTTGGAAAGGCAATTTGCCAAGACTTTCGAAAGAGCATCAAGTATAAAGGGTGTTACTGGTGAAAACCTTCTTCAGCTTATTGAAGCAAGACTTGACAATGTTGTTTACAGGCTTGGAATAGCACCTACAAGAGATGGTGCAAGACAATTGGTATCGCACAGGCATATAACTGTGAACGGAAAGGTTTCCAATATACCTTCAGCCACATTAAAAGTGGGTGATGTTATTGGAGTAAGGGAAAAATCAAAATCTCTGGAAATAATTTCAGATTCGCTAACAAGGAAAAAAAATCAGCATCCATGGCTGGAATGGGATCCTGCAACGATGTCTGGGAAATTGGCCAGTTATCCGCTCAGGGACCAGATACCGGAAAATATCAAAGAACAACTTATCGTCGAATTATATTCAAAATAATAATCAGTATTTGTAAACTTATAACAACTCAAAATAAATGGCAATTTTAGCTTTTCAGAAACCAGATAAGGTTATTATGCTTGAATCAGATGGATTCAAAGCAAAATTTGAATTTCGCCCTTTAGAACCCGGTTACGGTATAACTGTTGGAAATGCCCTCAGAAGAATTCTTTTATCTTCGCTTGAAGGCTTTGCAATTACTTCTATCAAGATTGAAGGAGTGGAGCACGAGTTTTCTACTATTAAAGGCGTTATTGAAGATGTTACTGAAATGATTCTTAACATCAAACAAATAAGGTTTAAACGCCAGATAGAAGGTGTTACAAATGAAAAGGTAACTGTTAAAGTTGCAGGGCAGGATACGTTTTTAGCCGGCGATCTTAATAAATTCATGTCAAGTTTCCAGGTGCTGAATCCTGAAGTGGTTATCTGTCATATGAATCCTTCTGTTAAAATGACAGTAGAATTCAGTATTGACAAAGGAAGAGGATATGTTCCTGCCGAAGAGAACAAATCACTCAACGCTCCTGTAGGTACTATTTTTATCGACTCTATTTTCACACCGATAAAAAATGTAAAGTTCAGCGTGGAAGATTACCGCGTGGAACAAAAGACCGATTACGAAAAACTCGTAACCGAAGTTGTTACCGATGGTTCCATTAACCCGAAAGATGCACTGAAAGAAGCGGCAAAGATTTTGATTCATCATTTCATGCTGTTCTCCGATGAAAAAATCACTCTTGATGCAGAAGAAAAATCTAACAGCGAAGAATACGATGAAGCATCATTGCATATGCGCCAGTTGCTGAAAACCAAATTGGTTGATATGGATCTTTCAGTAAGGGCACTGAATTGCCTTAAGGCTGCAGATGTTGAAACACTGGCCGACCTTGTTCAGTTCAATAAAAACGATTTGCTGAAGTT
>JBEKEO010000277.1:0-3463 GCA_050013795.1 Bacteroidales bacterium | reverse complement strand
AAACTAATTTAGATGTTTCGGCGTTGCCAAGCGGAGTTTATGTTGTGGAAGTTAAAAGTGAGAAAGTTTATAAAGTTGGAAAGTTTGTAAAAGAGTAGGGAGTCCTGAGTTGTGAGTTAGGAGTATAATAGTGAAATAGGAAAACTCCCGCCTCCCAACTCATAACTCCCAACTACTTCAAAAAGCTTTTAATCTCGTCAAAGTATTTCGCTTTGTTGGAAGTAAAGGTAGTGGCTGCCGTAGCGTTCTTAACAATATAAGTGGAAGAAATGCTGCCGCGAATGCCGCTTAACTTCTTTGCAATTTTAGAAGTGAAAATATTTTCGTTATCACCGGCAATAAATAGTATCCCTGCTAATGTACCGCCTTTGGAAGCAAGCGCATAGGTGGGCTCAATATAGTTCTTGTTGAAACCCAGCGGAAACTTGGCATCGATGCCGTTCACATCTTTTATGAGACCTTTCATTTCATCAAAATTGCTGTAAGGCGAATCGGCAATAATCTTGCTCACTTCTGTATGATTTGCGCCTACGGCAAGCGATAATCCTGCCCCTATTCCTATGCCATATAGATTCACATTCCTCATCTTCGACTGGTATTTCTTAACATAGTCAAGTGTGGCTTCGATATCTTTCTGGAATTGGGCGTAAATAAAGAAATCCTTGCTGATGGTAAAATCGCTGCTCTTGCCAAAACCCCTGTAATCGTACATTACCACATTATAACCAAGTGTGAGGAAGTTGCTGGCTATTTCAAGGTTATCAGCCATATTGCCCTCGCCTCCGTTGCTTATTATCATAATCTTATACGAACCGGCTTCGGTGGCTTTAAAGAACCATCCTTTAAGCGTTAAGCCGTCGGCAGTGGGGATTGAGATATCTTCAAAGGTCATTCCGTATTCATCGGGTGTATGAGCGTATGTTTTAGAAGGGTTCAATGAATATGATGCAAAACCCAGCATTACCATTGCAAACAATAAACTTATTCTTTTCATAGCGTTAATGTTTTTATATTCGGTTGTAAATTTATTTATTTTCTGATTAATGCCTGAAAAAACTTATTAAATTTTTTAAGGCTATTTTATTTTTAATCTATTCAATGCGTTCTGGTATCTTCTTGCATTGGCTGCATGTTCTGCAGCGGTCCTGGCAAAATTATGATATCCGGAAAAATCTTCCTTTGCGCACATATAAAGAAAATCATGTTTTTCAAAATCTAAAACTTTATCAATAACCCGTGGGTCAGGCAGACTGATTGGACCCGGAGGAAGCCCTATGTGACGGTATGTATTATAAGGAGATTCAACATCAAGATGCCTTTTCAGCACACGTTTAATAGAAAAATCTCCTACGGCAAATTTCACTGTCGGGTCGGCTTCCATCTTCATGCCTTTATTCAAACGGTTAATATAAAGCCCTGCAATTCTCGACATTTCATCATACTGGGCTGTTTCTTCCTGCACGATGGATGCCAGTATTTCTGCCTGGACAGGTGTTAAGTTAGCTTTCATCGCTTTTTCTTTCCTGTCGTCAGTCCAGAAGTTTTTATATTCTTCACTCATCTTGCCGAACAATTGCTTTGCAGAAGTATTCCAGTACATTTCATAAGTATTGGGAATAAAAACAACAAGTGCATTAGCGGAAGTGAAGCCCGATTTTTTTAAATAGATTGAATCATCCAACATGTTCATTATCGAAAGAGAATCAGCTTCAAGCTGTTTGGCAATTTTTCCAGCCAGTTGAAATCTTGTTCTCACATTATTGAACACCAGTTTAACAGCTTCCTGCTTTCCCGACTTAAGCATATTGATAAGTTCATTATTGCTCATGCCGTCGGTTACAAGGTATTTCCCCGGCTTCACATGATCTTTATAATCCTTGTAATTGGCAAGCCAGTCAAAGGTTTCGTTATTAATAAGAATATTTTTAGAATGCAGCGAATCGGTTACTTTAGCAAAATCAGCCCCAGTATGAATATAAAAATATTCGTGTTTTTTCCCATCCAGTTTAACATTTGTCTTGTAAAGAATGGAATATGCTTTATAAATAGAATATGTGCCTGCAGCTAATAATATTATTCCAAGACACACCACTATCCTGAACCATAAACCTTTTTTCTTGTTCGCCATGTAGAAGTTTCGGAGTTAATTATTGATAAGCTGAAGCATGTATTCGTCAATCCATTTGTCTTTATGGCGTATCCAGTCTTTCTTCCTGCCTATAAGCGAAAAATGATGTTTCTCGAAAAGCTTCAGGCTGGCCTTGTTATCATAAGTAATGCTGCAGTATAGCTGGTGAAGGTAAAGTGTATTGAATGCGTAATCAATGAGCATTTCAAGTGCTTCGGAAGCATACCCTTTGTTCCTATATTCATCGCCTATGAGTATTCCCACTCCGGCTCTTAAGTTAGCAGGGTCAAAATCAAAAAGGTCAATGCAGCCTGCTGATTCGCCTGTTTCATTGATAATGATCATAAGCCTTAACTGCTTTACTGTATATATATCCTGGTGTGAATTCAGTATGTATTCTTCCAGAACATGTTTAGAATAAGGAGCAACAGTATTGCTGATATGCCAGATGGAAGTATCATTCTCCCATTTATAGAGCTTTTCAACATCACCAGGTTCGGGTGCGCGAAAAGAAAGATTCTTACTAATCATAATTAAATATTTATTTCTCCTTTATAAACACAAATAGCAGGTCCTTCAAGCCAGATATCAGTATAAGAAGAATCGTTTATATGATTGAAATGTACAGTTAAATTTCCTCCTAAGGTTTTAATATTGCAGATGTTTTTGTCATTAAGTTGCCCCGACATACATGCTGCTATTGCAGTTGCTGTAGCGCCGGTGCCACAAGACAAAGTTTCATCCTCCACTCCGCGCTCATAAGTTCTCATGAAAATATGGCTTTCAAATACTTCAGCAAAATTCACATTAATACCTTTTTCGGCAAAAGCTTTGCTGTATCTGATATCCCTTCCAGTTTTAAGAATATCCATCTCTGTAACATTCTTTTCGAAACGAATATAATGAGGGGAACCGGTATCAATAATAAAATAATTTTCCGTTTTTTGAACAGCCGTTACATCTTGCATTTTTAATTTCACATTAGTAATATCATGTTCTTTGCTAATAATAATAGCTTCATGATTTCCATCAATAGCCTTAAAAATAGTTTTGTCTTTAATAAGACCAAGGCTTTTGGCAAAAGCAACACTGCATCTTCCACCATTACCGCACATAGTTCCTTCTTTTCCATCCGAATTGAAGTACACCATTTCGAAATCAGTATTATTGCTGCTGTTTATAAGAATTAATCCATCTCCGCCAATACCAAACCGCCTGTGGCAAAGTCGTTCAATTAGGTCGACAGATTCATTTAAATTTCTGAATAATAAACTGCGGTTGTCAATCAGGATAAAATCATTACCGGTGCCATGATATTTGCTGAAACGAATTATC
>JBEKEO010000276.1:0-3503 GCA_050013795.1 Bacteroidales bacterium | reverse complement strand
GATGCCGACCTTGCTGAAGGCGCATACCAAGCTAACAATTACAACTATGCCATGAATTTCAAAAGGGAGTTGTTTTCCTACGGTGCAGCGTATAAGTTCAACAGCAAGCTGAGCATACAGTTCAACGGGGGGTATTCGCAAATGAGGCGTTATGCGCAGAAGGATTCTTCAATAGATGATAACGCAGGCGATTATGACCACACCTATTTTTTCGATCTTTACAAGGGAACTACGCTTACCAACGAATTGCAGGCAAACTACACAACAAAAGGATTTGACATAGTGGCCGGCGGCGGCTTGTTTGATGAAACCATGGCTTCGGATAATTATTATTATGATGCCGGATATTTAAGCCAGGGCAATCTTGATACTCTAAAAATTAACGTGCTTACCAAGGATGTTTTTATTCACACCGATATTGACGGCAGTCTGATTAACGACAAGTTCAAAGCTTTTTCGCTGGCGCTGGGCTACCGATACACCTATCATCAGTTGTTCGGCAGCAACAGCACTTTCGAGATAAATCCTTCTTACCGCATTGCTCCTAACACTTTATTATACGGGTCGTATTCAACAGGCTTTAATGCTCCTTCGCTTTACCAGCTTTATGCTCCCGATATTACCCCGCCTCTGAATGTTACGATTGGGAATAAGGACCTGAAGCCCGAAACGTCCAAATCGTGGGAAGCCGGAATTAAATACTCGCCAACAGCAGGAACCACTTTCACAGCTTCTTACTTCTTTACAGAGATTGATAACACTGTAGAATTCGTTTATCTGTGGAATAAGAACAAGCCGGTAGATTCGCTTTCTTACTTCGATTATCTTGGCGACACCTACCTTAACCTTGGCAAGCAAAGCACGCAGGGATTTGAGTTCAGCGTATCGGCGGCTATTGGCAAGAAGCTGCTGTTCGAAGGTAATGTAAGCATTATGGGCGGCAAGCTTGAATATTCGCCAACATCTATTGATACTGCCAAAACCCATGGAAACTATGTGCAACTGTTCGACAACGGACAGTTTTTAACCAATAAAAGCTTTACCGTGCTTGGGCTTACGAGGCGGCCGAACACAGCCAACTTTTCGCTTACTTACAGGTTTTGCGACAAGATGAGCCTGCGCATGGATGCCCGCTATGTTGGCTCGAACAACGATATTTGCTATAACAACGGAGTAGCATATATGGGCGCTGAAGGAACCGTGGGCATTGAAGATTACGCCCTGATGGACCTTTCGCTTAAGTATACCATCTTTAAGAACTTTACAGCTATTGCCAAGTGCGAGAACGTGTTTAATAAGAAATACGTGGAAATATACGGCTTTACCACCAAAGGCAGGGGCATTTATTTAAGTTTGAGGTATGCTTTTTAAGGGTTGACGGTTTCGGGTTAAACGGTTTAGAGTAACTTATTCTTTCTTAAACGAAATTAAATAACTTCTTCCGTTGTAAGTTGTTGATATTTTTAGCGCTTTCTTTTCTAACTTTAGTATTTTCCAGCTTTCATAGGCA
Organism: Bacteroidales bacterium; assembly: GCA_050013795.1. Classification (GTDB taxonomy): domain Bacteria; phylum Bacteroidota; class Bacteroidia; order Bacteroidales; family CG2-30-32-10; genus CAWHOW01. The sequence goes on along the minus strand of JBEKEO010000276.1, from coordinate 1,993 downwards.
TTACAATAAGTGCCATCACTAGTATTGCCACCTATCGGGCCTAAACTTTTAAATAATGTTTTATGAATAATTAGATTCATTATTGTATAATGATCTGAAAAACAAAACTCGGCGTCATTTCCTTTAAACGGTTTATTAGCATCCGACACAAAAGAAATATCGACATAATTCCAATCAGGCGGAAAGTCCATCTTCATATAGCCACCACAGCTATCATTATAATTTTGTAATGAGTCAACACCATCAGAGGTATAGCCAACTACCTGCCAATTGCCTTCTAATCTTTTTTGAACAGAGCGAAAGCTAATTAAAGGACCATCGGGATATCTGTCGCAACCAAACGATAAAGCAATGGCTAAAAGAATTACTATGCAGAAAAACTTTTTCAATACGGGTTCAATTTAGAAACTATATAAATGTGTTATTCCATATTTTGCTTTATTCCTGCAATTGAATTTGAATACCGCAGTAATTTCGTGTATGCCGCCTGTTCCTTTATTGGGTGTTTCATTATCGGTGCTTGGAATAATATAATCGTAACTGTAGCTTAAGCTAAGCCACTTATTTACGAAACCAATCATAGGGATTATGGAGTGATAAATATTAGGGCCTAAGCGAAATTCAGCACCCAATTTAATATACCAAAGCTTCAGCATTAATGAAGGAAGATAAATGTTTTCAGAATACTGGTGCTGGTATATAAAGCCCGGAGTAAGATTAGTGTTGTTATCAAACCTGATTTGAAAATTGCAGTGAAGGGTGAGCTTTGCACCTAAATCCGACCCACCCAGGAAACCTATATCAGGCTGGTTAATATGGTCATAAGCAACACCTGCAACAAAATTCTTATATGCAAACAGCAAGCCTGCGCCAATATTAAAATAGTTAACAGATTTTTTATAATCAGGAGGCGGATTTTCCAAATCAACGCTATTCTCGCCAAAGCCTACATTGATAGCCGGCCGTATGTGACAAACATCAGAGACCCTTATATTAAGCGCATACATGCCGTTAATGCTATTTTGTACAAAAGTTCCTTTTTCTTCATTAAGCGAAGTAAAAATCAGTCCCAGACCGCCTGCAAGCGGTTTAACATACTGGTCGTACGAGGCGCAATAAGTAATATAATTATATGAAACCGAAGGAAACTGATTCCTGTAATCGAGGGCTAAACGGGAGCATCCGAAGCTTCCGGCATAGGCAGGGTTGAACGAGAGGGGATTGGAGAAATTCTGCGAGAAAGTAGCATCCTGTGCAAACGAATTACTATTCACAGCGGCACATAGAGCCATTAACAGGGATAAGAAGATAGATTTCCTTTTCATTTCAACTGTTTTTTAATTCAACTATAAAAGTACAAAATATTCAGGAACTCTTAAATCCCAAATCGTAATTCATAAATCTTATTATTTAAACAAAATATATACAAACAAAATTAATGGTCAGACAGAGCCGATTCAACTGAAATGATAGTGTATTGTCAGTTCGAGTAGCCCTTCTTTCGTCAGGATAAACTCAGCGTATCGAGAAGAGACTTATGCTTATCTGTTCTCGATACGACAGCAAAATAGCTGTCTACTCGAACTGACATTGTCCGGCACTGAGTGATTTTTATAAGTAATAAATATAAAATAGCCGGTTACAAAGCCTATGTATATGAATTTAAAACAAACCCGCCGCAATAGAATAATGAAGTAGGCAGCCATGCAGGCAGGCAGGGATATTGATCTTTTTTACAACTTTATTTTCCTCGCTATTCCGTAAACAATGCAATATCCATCGCCTGTGGCTGAATCGGCGTTGGCAACTATAGTAACTTTTTTATTTGCCACTATTGCGGTATCGGAACTGCCTGTGGGGATAAACTTGCTGAACGAATCGGCTGCCGAGTTCAGTATTACTCCCGATACCATTTGTTCTATGGCAGCGGTATCGGTAATTATAAAAAGGCTTGTACTTGTAAATGCCGTGCTTCCGGCAACAAACCTGAGTT
>JBEKEO010000275.1:0-4594 GCA_050013795.1 Bacteroidales bacterium | reverse complement strand
AAGCAAATCGCCGCTCCTTTCCCTATTATCCATCAAACTACTATGTCATTCCGAACGAAGTGAGGAATCTGAATTAAAGACAATATTAAATCATTTGTGCGTAACATGATTATATATGAATAAATAATGCTTTTTTTAATTCGCTTTCGGGTTCATTATTTTCCCCATAAACAAAATACTGCCGGTGTTGTTGTCTTTTATTAAATATATAAAAGGATGATCAGCATTGAATATAATTAGATTATTATTAAGCATAACACTATAGTGGGCTATTATTACTGCTGTAGCAGCGGCTGCTTCTGTTCCCGATTCATTTACATTAATATATGCCTGGTGAAGAACATGATAAATATATAAATCTTTTCTTCCCGACATGCCGGAGAAATCTGCTTTATACGGGTCGAAAGCAAAGGGCATCCCCATTATTTTTAATGCGGCATCTAACCTGAAATCGAATTTTGTTGTAAATTTCGGAATATATAAATTAATAGTTTTTGGTGATAATGATTTTATTGTATTCAAATAATTTTCATTATTCATTGAATTTTCCAGGTCATCAATTCCATCAATTTTCTTAGGAAGAAAAATCACCATAGATAGTGATTGATTCTTATATGGAATTTCAACCACTTGCATTTTTTCATTTTCATAATACTTTACACTTGCTTCATCATTGTGCATCATAGAAGTATGAATAGTATCGTTATCATTAAAATAGAATGGCTTCTCTTTCGTTTCCGATTTTTTAAAAGTGTGGTCCCATTCGCTTTTAAAATAAATAGCATTTACCAATATTAATCTTGTATATTCATTAATGTCTTTTTCTTTAACTAACTCCTTAATCTTATCTTTTGTTTTTTGCTCCACCCAGTTGTTTAATTCTTTTCTTACTTTTTCTCTTTCTGCATTATTTTTAAAATCAACATTCTTAAGAATGGCATCATAATGCGCTTTTACCAAATTGAAAAATGAGTCTAAAAAAGGATAATCTTTTTGAGCCCATAATGAATTAACAATGGATAATTTGGTTACTCCTAAGGTATCTTTTTCAATTTCGTTAATCAGAGCGCCGAAATTTTCATGGAATGGCGTTTGGCTCATTTGCTTTTCTGTTTCATTTCTTGCGCCTGCATACGTCATGGCAAGGGCAGTAGATATGCTGAAAGGAGAAAAGAATAGGTTTTGTTCAGGCTTTTCAGATTTAACTTCACTATAAAGTTTAAAAGCAAAATGATTATTACTATCAGCAATTGAAGTATTGCTTTGAGCATAACAGCTTATTCTTATTAGAATAACAATGGAAGTAATTAGTAAATGTCTCATTTGGGTAAATTTTAAATTAGCTCCAAACTTAGTTATTGTTTCACTTTTAGTTATTAGATGCTTATTTTTAAAATTTCCATAATACTATTCGTTTAATTTTTATAAACAGTGTAATCAAATTTGAATGTGCTCTGAAGTTTATTATCTTTTTTGTAATGTGTGCTATTTGTTAAAAAATTCTCTGTGTTATACTTGTATTCCGACCTGTTGCATAATTTTCCTTTATGGTATGTTGCTGATGCTGTCATATTATTTTTATCATCAAAAGAACACTCTTGTTTATATATTTCCTGTCCTTTCGTATTATAAAACACAAATTCTTCACAAGCATCAGTTACAGGGTTGAATTTAGCTTTAGTTCTAGGTATATCATTCTTTCCATAAGTATTATTTTGCAAAGTTTTGCCATCTTTATTTACTATTGTAACTGTTTTATAAGGCTTACCTTTTTCGTTGAACTTGAGTGTAGTAACAATTTTATTTCCATCCTTATCAGTTTCTTCATTTTTACAAACAGCAGTGGTATCTTTATGTTTGCCTGCCAATAATCCTTCGGGCTTGCAGTCGTAATTCCATGTGTATTTCACCTGCCCGTTAGCCTTGTAAATTACAGATGACTTTTTTGATTTATCGGGATAGTAAGTATAAATCCATTTCGTTTTAAAATCGGGACTTCCGTTTTTATAATAATAACTTTCAAGAACTCTGTTGGAATCGAATGTTGAGGTTATTTTTGATTTTATTTTCCCGTTTTTATAATATGATTCTTCGGTAATATTGCCGTATTTATTGTAAGCAAAAGTTACTTTTTTAAATTCTTTTCCATTCTTGTCCTGGTATGATTTGGTGAGAACTTTACCTTCGGGCGAATAAGTAAAGGAAGACTGTACCCGTATATTTCCATTAGGTTTATAGTTAACCGATAAAATACTATTCCCTTTATTATCATAGCTGAGCTTTTCCCAGGTATATTCTTTTTTATTGTTTTTAAAAGTGCTTATATATCCGTTAATTTTTGCATTTGCAATTTTCTCTTTATCCTTTTTAGTGGAATACGACAAATAATCATAACGATCGGATGCTTTGCGGATATAAGCATATTCTGTATTTTGTGCATTAACTATTGAAGCACAAAGAATACATGCAATAAATAGCGTTTGTTTTTTCATGGTATAATTAACTTGTTAAATAATATTTTTTCATTCTTTTACAAACTTCCTCACAGCAATTCCTTTTTGCGTCTTCACTTCCACAACATATACACCACTTGGAAATGCTGAAACATCAATGGTTGTTTTGTTGCCTGTGGTGGCAAGGGTTTCCAGTAGTTGACCTTGAATGTTTGTTATTTTTATTACTGCACACTGCAGACTTTCTATCATTATATTATCGGTAGCAGGATTAGGATAAATAATTATAACAGAGGAGGAAGAAACTCCAATTTCATTGATATTGGTTGTAACTCCCACGGTTACCGACAAACTAGCGGTGCCGCAATTCTTGTCGGTCACAGTTACGGTATAAGTTCCTGCGCTTAATCCGCTTATATTTTGTGTAGTTGCAGCGTTGCTCCAAAAATATGTATAAGGAGGCACGCCACCGCTTACCGTAAGTGTCACAGCTCCGACACTATCTCCGGAAGTTGTATTTGTAACCACAGCAGTCAAATCATCAGCATTTGCAATGCTTACTAAGCAAAATAAAATTATCAGGAGAGAGAGTTGTTTCATAGCTTTTGTTTTTTTAGTTTAAAAAATTTGCACTGCCTTATCTTTAATAAGCTTATCCAAAGGAATTTTATAATTGATACTGCTGTTACTTATGAATTTTACAGTGTTGTCGTCTCTGTTAATAATTAAAGTGCATTCGTTAAGAGTTGTTCTCTGAAGTTGCTGTACCTGCTTTAAAGAATCCAATGAAGCGGCATACAGGCTACCATTGTTCAAAAGCATATATAGTTGTTTATTATATGCAAAGAGCGTAAAATATCCTTCTATGGCAAACTGAATTATTTCTCCATGTTTCCAGGTTCTTCCGTCGTAATTCCATATCGTCAACTCCCCATTATTCGTAATTGCCATACAATACAATGAATCATTCATTGCAATTCCGTCAAAATAAAAATTTTTCAGAATAGTAGTAACATTGCGCTTAATAAAAGAATATGGAGCATTCGATGCAAATTTGTTTTTGTTCATACTCATCATTAGCATATCGTTAATGGTAACTGTGCTATCCCATTCCTGTATGGAGGTCATGCTGAAACGTCTCAATGAATTCCTCTTGTCGTTTTGCGCATTATCAAGAAAGTTATTGGCGTAAAACATATTGTTGCATATATCCCATGAAAAAGGAATTATGGGCTTTTGGTAATTTCTGCCTGCAGGTAAAGCAAAATGTTTTGCACTGATTAGTGAATCTGAAACTTTTCCGGTGAGAAGGGTGGCTATCTGCAATCCTTTATCTATTGTGGTATAATAAAAATTATTGTTTTCAATAATGATCTTACGCTCCATATTCTGAGAGTATCCGGCTTGTACAGCTATTACCAATAAAAAAATAAATATTTTTCTCATTTTTAAATTAAAAAATTAATAAGTAGATAAACTTTGATATAAAGTTCCCACACTCAAATCAGTATAATAATAAGTGCCAACCCATGCTGCAAAAGCAATAAAGGGTATGCCACTAAAAGACGTACCATACTTTACACCGTATGATGGATCGTAATAAACTCCATTAACCAAAGCAATTCCGTGGTTATTGAAATATGAAGCCGGATTTTTCGTGCATTGACCCGGTACGCCCGGCAAGTCAGTTGCATTTGCATATTCATTGGGGGAAACCATTGAACTGAAAGAATAATTCTTTACCAAAAAATCATATGTCCCATCTACATACACGAAATTATTGGTTAGTGCAATCCCCTGTACTTTAATGAGGGACAGAAACAAATAAGCCCATGTGTAACATTCCCCATCCCTGTAATAAAGTAAAGTCTCCAAGGTTACATTCGGGCAACTCCAGTTTTTATAATAATATATGCTATCGCCTTCATAGTTTAGTGTAACCTGATCGGTGAATTCCTGCCACACATGGCTTATAATACCCGTGTCAGAAGTTTGATAGTTCGCATTCTTGCAACTCAGGTAAAACACCGTCTCATAATTGCATGCATCACCGCCGCCTGGCGTATAAGGTGCACCTTTGGTTACATACAATTTATTACTTGTTGCGCTGATGGTTCTCCAGGTAGTTCCGGCATCAAATG
>JBEKEO010000274.1:0-3558 GCA_050013795.1 Bacteroidales bacterium | reverse complement strand
TAAATCCTAAAAGTAATATATTCGACAAGTGATACATCCATGTATTATTCCCGCCTGATAACTTAATATCAATCATGTACGACAAAGTTTCCAGTGGGCGGTAGAATGGACTGGCCTTAACAATGAATGCATCTGTAAGAAATGCCTGAGGTGCATTTCTGAAATTGCCCAGAAAGGTAATATTATCTGAGATTATTTCTTTATCATCAAAGCCGGTAAATCTGAAATTAATAGTTTGCAGATACAACAGTACAGGTAAGCAAAAGGCAACGATAATAAATAGAAAAGGATATTTCCTCTTTTCTGGAATGATGAATTTGGTTCCTTTAATTGTGTTTTTATCCGGTTGATATTTTTGACTATATTTTTTCAAGCTGTATATATCAAGGCTTTTTGATACATATTGCTATTTGCCAAAGAATTCTCTTTGCAAGACAGGACCGGTAATTTTACCACTTGGTCCATCACCTCTTGAAACACAAACAGCAACTTTGCTATCAAGTGCCTCAAAAATTTCAGCAACATCTTTGTGAGAGAATCCCGGACAGAGAAGTACCGAATCAATTTGTTCTTTTGCATATAAATCTTTGCAGACCTTTATAGCTTCGTCCTGTGATTTTACGACATAAGTGTAAAGTTTATACTTGCCTGTTTCGATAAGGTTGTAATGTTTCTGAACATCTGCATCTGGTGCATGTGCAATAAATACTGCTTTAAAGGCCATTATTACCTCCTTTATTATTATTTTAAATTCGAATAAATATAGTTTAAGTATAAGTGTAGTCTGTCAGAGTTTTAAAAACCTTATGCCTTCAGTTTCTTTCCCATCAATTAATTTAATAAAATAAATTTCCTTATTAAGAACAGAAGACTCTATATTTATTTTATTCTTTCCTGAAGGAAAGTATTTTTCATCGGCATATACAAGTTTGCCTGTAGCATCGAAAATGGAGAATTTAACATCGGATGCATTACGTAAGGTAAAAGTCAAAACAGAATTATCTGTTACCGGATTTGGTGAGACAGAAGCTATTATCATATTCTCATGATCTTCTTTGATGCCTGTCAATATAGGACTCCCTGCTTGTACCCATGCAGTATACATCAATTCTGCGAGAGAATGGGAAGCATTATGCCAAAGCATCAAAGTGAAAGCCCCTGTTTTGTTAAATAAAGCCTGATAATATTGGGCTGAAGTACTGTTCCCCGCAATTCCTTGGGCATAATCATCAGCCGCAAAAATGCTGTCGACATACATATAATCAATATACAAATAATCGAAAATATATTTTTGAACATCAGTTACCACATGAACCGAATCGCCCGGATATACATCAAGAGAGCTTAAATAATCACCAACCATCGTGGTCTCGTATCGCGAATGTATACCGCTCTGGCTTGAAGTTGATCCATCGTAATTTTTCGTAATGTGCAATGGTTGATGTCCATCTCCAACATAATGTCCGAGATCGGAAGCATGCAGCATGGCGTGGCGCCAATCATGCAACTGTAAAGCGAGTACCAGTGAATCATACATGGTTTTTGTTGCCCATGGGAGTATTCCGTTAGTGGTAACAAAACTTGATCCGTGCAGTGCAACCACTGAATCATAGTTTGAAGAAATATGTCCGGTGGAATTAAATTCTGCATAATTGTCAATGTCAATATAATGCCTCTTGCTTTCATTAGGATCCCAACTCTTGCGGTCATCGGCATCCGAGCCATGATTGGCTAGCGAATCAGTCCAAACCATATATGAACTCATAGAAGCAGGGAATGATTCTGAAGCGTTGTGATTTATCCAGTAATGCCCTTCAACTCCCCAGCTGATAAACAATACTGAAATTCCGCCTAATAAGAATAGAATAAAAATTTTTTTCATATTTTTTTGTTTTGAAAGTATTTTAAAGCTTTAATAATATAATATCAGTAATCTGTAATTACATTGTAAAGATAGTAATTTCTTTTAATATAATATTGCTTTTGTTTTGTCCTTAGTTTAATTTTTTAAAACAAACAATTTTATACACTTTTCTTATCAAGTTTTTCTAAAATCTCCATCATCACTTTATTTTGGTTTTCCAAATGCATGAGTATGGTTTCAATTTCGCGTTCAGCTTTTGTATTCACTTCAAAATCGGCTTCCGCCCTTGTTTCTGCATGTTGCGATTGCAGGTTTTGCCCTATCATGATCAAAGGCATAAGAAATATTTGAAGTACATTTGAAATGAACAGCCATAAAACAAAAGCAGGATAAGGGTCATAACGCATTCCGCGAGGACCTAGTGAATTCCATCCAAGCCAAATAACAGTCCATATAAAAACAATAAAGAAGAACCCCATTGTTCCAACATTATTTGTAATCCATAATGCAAGTTTATCCATAGACGATAAATGTTTTTTATGTTCTATGTTTGCATTTCGCAGTGGTTTCCTAAGTTTCTTCAGCTCGTCAAGGGTTTTAGGTTTATGCGGTTCCATAGTATATTTATTTAGAGTGAAATTTTTTAAGCAGTTCTTCAAGATATGCTGTGGCATCACTTACACAACTCATGCAGACTTTATGATGCAGTTCGTGTTTTTCATAAAATTGCTGTCCTTCCTCTGTGTTCAGGTCGCAATTCAGCAAATCAAGGCATTTTACCGAGCTGTATTTTTCTTTGAACTTATTTATAAATAGAGAAATTGTATAATAAACGCGTTCTTTGTTGGTGGCTATATCTTCTTCTTCGTTGCTTACAGCCATTCCTATAGCCATAATACCGCCTGCCACAGCACCGCAGGTATCCTGCATACGCGCCATGCCGCCGCCAAATCCACTTGCAATTTTTAAAATAATACTCTCATCGAGCTTTAGTTCATCAGCAAAAGCCAGCAAAACAGATTGTGCACAATTATATCCGGAATCAAACGACCTGGATGCTTTTTCTTGTTTATTCATACTGTTTCTATACTGCCGTTCAATTATATATTCTCAAGAAGTTCCTTAACTATCTCGCTCACTTCTTCAAGAATTTCAGGATACCTTGCCTGGACCTGTGGTGTAAAATCATTGCTGAAAACCATGTCTTCAACAATTTCAATTGCAATAATATGAACTTCTTCAGGTGTGGGAATATCCAGTTCTTTAGCAAGTTTTAATGATGTTAAAAAAGATACATCATGAACGTTTGACAGATGCGAAGTCTCTTTGAAATCTTCCGGTACGAACTGGTAAACTGTTCCCGGAATCCCGTTAAGGGTTTTGATGGCATCAATAAGAATGACCATTTTGAAATCCCTGATGTATTCAATTATTTCAAGCCCGCCAAGCGAAAGGGTATCATAAATGATATTTGGAAATGGGAATTTCTTTTCAAGGACTTTAGTGATCTTTATACCAATCCCGTCGTCAGTAAGTATATCGTTTCCCATACCGAGTATGAGAATTTTATTTTCGTTCGCTTGCATATCAATTCAAAATGGACTGCAAGATAATAAAATGCTATGAATTGAAACGAAAGTTATCAGGATACAAATAATAATTCATGTTAAATATTAATTATTTTATTCTGTTTT
>JBEKEO010000273.1:0-3587 GCA_050013795.1 Bacteroidales bacterium | reverse complement strand
AATTTCAAAACCATATTGTAACGTGCTGCTTGGTCGAAGGTTTTCTGCGTAATTTTTATTTCAGGAGCCTTGCATTCAATAAGCATTGCTGGTTTATTATCCCTGTTAAAAATAACAACATCAAACCTTTTTTTCATTTCATTCAGAAGCAGTTCTTTTTCAATTGCTATATGTGATGCGGGATATTTTAATTCTTGAATGAGCCATGAAACAAAATTCTGCCGCACCCATTCTTCAGGTGTAAGTGCAACATATTTTTTTCTAACAGTATCAAAAACCTGCTGTTTCGAATTGACTATCCTGTATTTAAATGTATATTCCGGTATGTTAAGCTTGACCATTCATTGTATTTTACATTTGCAAATTTATGAAGCTATTCGGAAAAGAACTATTTTTGCAATAATTAAATCAATTAACTAATGAAAACAAAAAGTGATATCGTAAATAACTGGCTTCCCCGTTATACAGGGACTAGTCTTGAAGAATTCGGCAAATACATCCTTCTCACAAATTTTAATCGTTATGTGCGGTTTTTTGCAAAGACTTTCGGCGTTGAGATTAAAGGCCTAGATAGGTCTATGCCTTCAGCAACGGCGAATAATATTACTATTATTAATTTCGGAATGGGCAGCGCCAATGCCGCTACTATTATGGATCTGCTCAGCGCAGTGGAGCCAAAAGCCGCTCTTTTCTTGGGCAAATGCGGAGGACTGAAAAAGAAAAACGAACTTGGCGACCTTATTCTTCCAATTGCAGCCATTCGTGGTGAAGGAACCTCGAACGACTATTTCCCTCCTGAAGTTCCTGCATTGCCAGCCTTCAGTCTTCAAAAAGCAGTTTCGACTACCATACGCGACCATAATCGTGATTACTGGACGGGTACAGTTTATACCACCAACCGCAGGGTTTGGGAACATGATGATGAGTTCAAGAATTATTTACGCCAAATAAGGGCAATGGCAGTAGATATGGAAACGGCAACACTTTTTTCTGTGGGTTTCGCTAACCAGATTTCTTGCGGAGCTTTGTTACTTGTTTCTGATCAACCTATGATTTCATCCGGAATTAAAACCGAAGAAAGTGATAAAAAAGTAAACGAAGCATTCACTGAAGAACATTTAAAAATTGGTATTGATTCGCTAAATCAGTTGATAAATAATGGACTTACTGTTAAACACCTTTTGTTTGAATTTAATGAATAACCATTCTTTCCTCCTGATTATTTATTTCCTGCTTAAATGAAATTCGACGATATCATCAGCAATCTTAAGAATAAAATTTATCATCCTGTTTATTTCTTAATGGGTGAGGAGCCTTATTTTATTGATGAGATAACTGATTATATTGCCGATAATGTTCTTACCGATATTGAAAAAGAATTCAATCAAACCATAGTTTATGGCAGGGATATGGATGTTGCTACTATGCTGAGTAATGCCAAGCGTTTCCCGATGATGTCGAATTACCAGGTAGTAATTGTTAAAGAAGCGCAGGACGTTAAAAACCTTATTCCAGACTCCAGAGGCAAGGATGACAAGAAAGATAAAACAAAGCACCCGTTTGAAGCTTATCTTGAAAAGCCTCTAAAGTCAACTATATTAGTTATTTGCTATAAATATGAAACTATTGACCGCCGTAAATCGTTCGCTAAAGTTATTGAAAAAAACGGAGTCCTTTATGAATCGGATAAGCTTTATGAAAACCAACTCCCATCGTGGATACAAAACTTCCTGAAAAATAAGAATTACACCATTCATCCTGAGGCAGCCGTTATGCTTTCGGAATATCTTGGTTCTGACCTAAGCAAAATTGTTAACGAAATTGACAAACTTACCATTAATGTTACTGCTGGTACAGAAATTAACGCTCTTCACATTGAACAATACATCGGCATCAGCAAGGATTTCAACATATTTGAATTACAGAAAGCCATTGGAAGAAAAGACCGGGTTAAATGTTTCCAAATAGTTAATTATTTAGCAGCTAACGATAAAGAAAATCCAATTCAAAAAACTATTTCCACATTGTTTTCATTCTTTTCAAAAATTCTTCATTATCATTATTCGCCCGACAAAACAAAAAACGGCATTTGCGCTGCTCTTATCATTAACCCTTTTTTCTACCCGGAATATTTTACAGCTGCAAAAAACTATGGCTCGGAAAAAACAAAGCATATAATTTCCCTGCTTAATATATACGATATGAAAAGCAAAGGAGTTGACAATGCCAGTATTTCCGGCGGAGAACTTCTGAAAGAACTAATTTTCCAGATACTGCAATAAACATATATGGTATTAGCACATTAAAGTATTAGTAAACCTGGGATAATGCATCCGGTTAAGGGCTTTACTTATTTCCTCATTCTTTATTCCTGTTAATTACCCGTCGTTTGCTTGATGATTTCGATAATTACGGAAATGATTCCGCTTGTAAATGGAACGCTTTAACTTGTAAAAGGAACGCGATTAGTTACAAGTGGAAGCATTCAACTTGTAACTGAAATGGCGCCTATTTTGTTAAAAGATTTCGCTAACAGATATAAATTTAATTAATTTTACCGTTTTTGTGTAACCTTCCCTCAAGTAACTTATGAATATCGTTAAATCCATTTCTTTTTCATTCTTCCTGATAATATGCTTTTGCATGACCGCTCATTGTCAAAACGCAAGTTCTCAAACGGCAAGCATCAAAGGATTTATTAAAGAAGAAGAAACCAGTGAACCTGTTATATTTACCAGTGTTTACCTGAAAGGAACTCAGTACGGAGCTGTTACCGATATAAATGGTTATTATGTTATTTCAAAAGTCCCCGCCGGTTCATACATGCTGATGGTTACAAGCATTGGCTATGATTCCATTAAAAACCCAATAGTCCTTAAAAGTGGAGATGTCATTCTGCAAAATTTGAAATTAAAAAAATCAAACATCTCATTAAAAGAAATTGATATTTCAGCGGAAAATGAAAAAGAAGAGCAGAGAACTCAAACCAATGTTGCAGTAGCTAAAATTACTTCCAAGCAAATATCACAGATTCCCGCTATCGGCGGACAACCTGATTTGGCTCAATACCTGCAGGTATTACCGGGAGTTATTTCAACCGGCGACCAGGGCGGGCAATTATATATACAGGGAGGGTCACCTATTCAAAACGAAACTCTTCTTGACGGGATGGTTATTTATAATCCATTTCATTCCATAGGTTTGTTTTCTGTTTTCGATACCGATGTACTTCGCAGCGCTGATGTTTACACCGGCGGCTTTGGCGCTGAATATGGCGATAGGATATCTTCTGTAATGGATATTACTACACGTGATGGCAATAAAAAAAGAATGGCAGGTAAGATTTCTGTAAGCCCTTTTGGTGCAAAAATATTAGTAGAAGGCCCATTAAAAAGTGAAAAACAATCAGGTGGCGGAAGTTCGTCTTTTATTTTTTCAGCAAAAAATTCTTACCTGGAACAAAGTTCAAAAGTTATTTATAAATATATGGATGCCCCTTCCAGGCTTTCTCCAAAGGAATATCTTAATTATAAAGACACAGTAGGGTTACCGTTTAACTATACTGACCTTTATGGGAAGTTATCATT
>JBEKEO010000272.1:0-3637 GCA_050013795.1 Bacteroidales bacterium | reverse complement strand
TTTGCATTTAAAAATGCTACGGGTTCATTCACCAGATCGCGGCTTTTATAAACGGCTTCTGTCAGTATGTTTAGTTCGGAAACTGATTTTTCAGTAATCTTCTTTGAAACAATATAAATAGTTTCAAGTGTGTTAAAGGATTTCTTTTCGTCCTTATTCTTTTTATATTTAATGAACTGGTAATTGCCCAATGCCATGCCTTCTGCAAAAGCAAGAGAATTGGAAGGGTTATCCTCCACATCAAAAACACCTGTTTTTGAAATTTTATTTCCATTTATCCTTGAAAGAAGGCTGTCGCCGGCTTTTCTGCATGTCTCAAGAGATTCGGCTTCTTTATCATCTTTCTTGATGAATTGCACAAAATCCCATTTTGTAAGCCTGTTGAATGCAAAAAATTTAGTTTCGTTTTTGCTGAACTGTATTTTGATATAATTTATTTCTTCGGCTGAAAATCCGTAAGATTTAAGCTTTGCCGCATCGCAGATAAGATAGACAGCACTTTCTTTAGAAGAAAATTTCGTGGTTTTTTCAATGTGTGTAAACATAATAGTAGTAATTTTGAATTTGACAGAGATGCAAATTTACAAATCCTGCCGAGAACAGCTTATTATTTTTTTAATATCTAAATGAACAGCGAACATATATTGGAAAAAGCATTGTCGCTTAAGTTTCTTTCAAAGGAAGAAGGACTTTTTATTTACGAAAACGCAAGCATTGCTGTGCTGATGTTTGTTGCTAACGAAATACGCAAGAAGAAAGTACCGGGTAATAAAGTAACATGGCTTATTGACAGGAATGTAAACATTACCAATGTATGTATTTCCGGCTGTTCTTTTTGTAATTTCCATTGTTCCCCTAAAAGCAAAAAAGCTTATATAACTACCATTGATCAATATATACAGAAGATCGATGAAATGCAAAAGCTGGGTGGAAACCAGTTGCTTTTGCAGGGAGGACTTCATCCCGATTTAGGCATTGATTTTTATGAAAACCTTTTCAAACAACTGAAACAACTTTATCCTAATCTTAAGTTACATGCATTAGGCCCGCCTGAAATCGTTCATTTAAGCAAATTAAGCAAGTTGTCATATCATGATATTCTTGTCAGGCTGATTAAAGCAGGCTTGAGCTCGTTACCAGGTGCAGGAGCTGAGATTCTTTCCGACAGAGTAAGAAAGCAATTATCCAAAAATAAATGCAGCGTGGATGAATGGCTGGATGTGATGAAAGAAGCACATAAACTGGGCATAACAACCTCTGCAACCATGATGTTCGGTCATATTGAAACATTGGAGGAACGTGTTAATCATCTCCTCTTTATTAGGGATGCACAAGAGCAGAAACCGTCAGGTACGAAAGGTTTCATAGCATTTATCCCATGGCCTTTCCAGGATGAAGGAACAGCTTTGAACAAAAGATCAGGAATAAAAAACAGTGTTTCTAAGGAAGATTACATAAGGACTATAGCCCTTTGCAGAATAATGTTGCCTAATATTGATAATATACAGGCATCATGGCTTACTGTAGGTAAAGAAACAGCACAAGTTTGCCTTCATGCGGGGGCTAATGATTTTGGTTCAATTATGATTGAAGAAAACGTGGTTTCGGTGGCAGGAGCTTCTCATAGTTTCGATTCAATTGGGATACAGAAGGCAATTCATGAAGCAGGATTCATTGCTCAACAGAGGGATCAGGAGTACGAATATCTGTGAGTTAAAAATAACATTTCAGACTAAATAATATTAGAATTGTGCATACAGGAATGGTTGTACGTCGGCGCTTTGAAATTGAATAACCAGTTGGATCACCACTATAAAAATTATTGCTTTTACCCAGAAAGGGACATTGATAAACTGCTGAAACAGTTTTTGAAACCACTTTAAAGGAATGGCATACAATGCAATTCCAATTAGTAATATTATTAAAAGCAAACTACGCACTGTGACGAACGGGATCAAATAAGCCCAATCCATCTGAGTAAAAATCTGCTTGATAATCAGCCATGCTGATTGCATATTTTGAGCCCTGAAGAATATCCAGAGAAAAGTGGTAAAATTAAACGTAATGAGCCAGCTTATTATATTATAAACTTTTGCGTTTGTTTTCCTCTTAATATTCTTTCTAATTTTACTTGTCAGTATTTCAATAGCCATAGCTAGCCCAAACAAACCTCCCCATACAACAAATGTAAGGTTGGCGCCATGCCAGAAACCGCATATTATGAATGTAATCAGCAGAGAAAAAATAATTCCCGCATTTCCCCAGTTCCTGAATTTAATGGACATAGGAGTAAAGAGGTAATCGCGCAACCACGACGAAAGCGATATGTGCCAGCGCCTCCAGAAATCAGTAACATTCAGCGCATGATATGGTTTGTTAAAGTTAATACCTATGTCAAAACCCATTAATCTTGAAATTCCCATTGCCATGTCGGTATAACCGGAAAAGTCGAAATAAATCTGCAGGGCAAATCCATACACTGCAATCATATTCTCAAAACCTGAGTACATGCCCGGCGCATCAAACACAATGTTGCAGTATTGCGCAATGTAATCGGCAATGATCGCTTTTTTAATTAAGCCTGTAATTATTAAAATCATTGCTTTGCTCACATTATATTCATTGATACGGAAGTGTTTTCTGGCAACACTTGGTAAAAATAATTTTGCTCTTGTAATAGGACCGGCAATAAGCAAAGGAAAGAAGGTCATATAAAAAGCATAATCCAGGAAATTAACTGTGGGTTCAGCATCTTCCCTGTAAACATCAATAATATAACTTACTGTTCGAAAAGTATAGAAAGAAATTCCCAGAGGTATGATGATGCTTAATGTCGAGAAATGCTTCCCCGCAAAGACATTGAGGCTTTGAATAAAAAAATTGGTGTACTTAAAATATATCAGCAGCCCAAGGCTTAAACATAATGAAACGATAAGCCATAAACTTTTACGGAGACGGTTACTACTTTTATAAATGAAGATGGCCAGGAAGTAATCGCATGATAAAGTGAACAGCAATACAAGCAAATACCAGCCGGTTAGTTTGTAATAAAAGAACAAACTAAAGGCAATAACGAATAATGTACGAGCAGTACGATTCCTGTAGATCACAGCATAAATGATAATGAATAAGGTGAAGAACAGCAGAAACATTCCGCAGTTGAACGAAATCGGATTGCTGATATCGAAAGAGAATAGTTTATGTATGCTGTTTACAAAATTCATTTTTTACAAACCTTTTGGAGGATGAGGGCATAACAATACTGTAGGCGGGAGCTTTAACGATGGAGTATTAGGGTAATTCAACAGTACAGGGTACATGCTTTTTCCCATAATAAACGCCGCAATCGAATCCATCCACATATATCCTGATTTTCTCGTCGGGTGAGCGCCATCCCTGACTCTTTCAAACGTCAGTTTTTTGGAAGGATAATAACGCCTCCGCCCGACATTTCTTTCAATAAGCGCATTGATACCTGTATCTTCTTTCCAGTTGGGAGGGCCTACCCAGAAATATTTTCTATTGCCTACTTGTCGCAAGATATTCTTTACAAATTTATCGCGGCTTCTTATATCCCTTATGAACAGTTCGTTTCCGCCTATAACCAATATCACATAAGTGGGATTGAATTTATTTA
>JBEKEO010000271.1:0-3646 GCA_050013795.1 Bacteroidales bacterium | reverse complement strand
GATAACGATAGATATCGACTCGATTATTATAGATATCGTCTCGATAACGATAGATATCGTCTCGATTACTATAGATATTGTCTCGATTATTATAGATATCGTCTCGATAACGATAGATATCGTCTCGATTACTATAGATATCGTGTCGATAACGATAGATATCGACACGATTACTACTTTTATAGCCAGGGTTATTGGTCATAGCAGCCGGTTTGGCAGTTAGTCAGGGTCTTTAGTCAATTTTTATCAATGACTATAAACCATTAACTAAACTGGCAGCCATGACCACAAACCTAAACCCCTTTTTCTCCTGCATTATCGTTTTAGTAACTTCTTTCACACTAAAATTACGAATAGTTGTGGGTGGTTTTGAGAATTTTGTTATACTTTTGTTTTTGCTCTCATCGGGTGACGAGCGCTAACAATGTTTTTGTTTACTTGTATTAAATTCCAATTATGAAATTTATAAAGAAACACATCATCTATATTATTTTATTATTGTTTATGCTGGTTGAAACCTCTTGCCAGAAAGATTTATTAAAGCTTATTTCCGTTACTCCGGGCACTTTCACTGATACGCGAGATGGACAAGTTTACAAAACCACCACCATTGGCTGTTACACATGGTTTGCCCAGAACCTTAATTTTAAAACTGACAGTTCTTGTTATTATAATAATGACTCTATGAATAACAAAGTATATGGACGCCTATATACCTGGAAAGCTGCACAGGTTGCTGTTCCTACTGGTTGGCATTTACCTACATATACAGAATTGCAATATTTGTATGATAGCTTAGGAGGAGATGATGCTAGGTGCCAAATGAGAGAAATAGGCAATGCGCATTGGACAGGAAATAATAGTTGCGCAAACAATTACAGTGGATTAACAATAATACCTAATGGAACAGCAGAATCTGATTCTTCTGTAAATAAGTTTAATGGCCTAGGTTCCTGTGCTTTATTCTGGGAGGCACAACAATGCTATTGGAGTGTTTATGATGATTATTGGATGGGCTTTGGATATGGTGGTAATAATACGTATGTTTACCCTCCAGCTAATATGTTTGCTATAAGATGTGTTAAGAATTATTAAAGCAAGAATATTATTATGAAATTTAAAAGGTTATTGGTATTTCTTCTGATAATATTATCTATATCAGAGTTGCAAGCTCAACAGCAGAATCCTTATGAGAGGCCTGGAATTTGTTTAATTTATACCAAAACACAAAAGCAGAAAATTATTTACATAAATACAAAAATAAAATACTGGCTTTATAGTTCAAATAAAGAAAAAAAAGGTAGGATAACAGGAATAAAAGATAGCAGTATAATTATTAAAGCAAAAGAAATACAGATAAAGGATATCAGGAAAATAGGCAGCAGTGATTTGACTACAAAATGGAAGTTTGTCAAAAGTATTAATCCTTCTATTAATTATTCAGAAGTGAAGAGGTTTGAAAAGATTGAAGAAATAAAAGAAAGTTGGCAAAAAGATACTGCTAACGTTTTAAGCTTTTCATTAAACTCGCTCAATTGCCTTTTTGATCAATATACATTAGAAATAGAGTATCAGCTTAACAAAAAATATTCATTAGGTTTTGGTGGTGGTATAATTAAAGCAAATTGCTGGTGGAATCAAAATCAAGCATTATATAATGGTACAGATGATTATAATCCGTTCGGATACTATAATGGTTGGTTAATGATGATGAATTTTAAAAGATTAAACATTAACAAATGCCATTGGTATTTGGAAACAAGTCTTTTTTACAAATATTTATATTATGATAAATTGCATTTTACTAACAGCTTCGGCGACCAAAACCCTGATGTTGAATGGATACGCTCAGAAATAGCCAGTGAATATGGAATTAAATTTCTTATAGGGAAAAGAATTTATTTGTCAAATCATTTCGCACTTGAAACTATTTTCGGAATCAGTTTCAAAGGTAGATTCAGATCTTATATTACATATTGGTATAACCAAGGGTATGAAGTTCAGGGTTATGATACCTCTTGGGGCATTGTACACCAAAATCAATTTTTCCCAGGCATACAGGCCGGTCTATTGTTAACTTTTGGAAATTTCAGGATAAAATAAAAACAGAAACAAGTATTACAACTCTTATATTTATTGCCATCATTAATCTATATTATTTTTTTTCTTTACTGCCATGAATTTGGAACATCTATTACCGGATACCGGCAAGCTAACCGCCATACATGCAGCCGATGTGGCTATGCAGAGAACGGACATTATTCCTGCATTAATTAAACTTGCTTTTGCCGGTACCTACCCCCTGTCGCTAAGAGCTGCCAACACAGTGGAAATAATTGATTCGCAGATACCCGCTCTTATTCAGCCATATTATTCCAAAATGATCAAGGCTTTAACAAGCTTCAAAGTTGATGGGGTGAAACGTTGTTTCCTAAAGATATTCACCCGGCACACCGACCTTGATAATGAGAAATTATCATGCATATTGATAAACGCTTGTTTTGCGTTTTTGGCTTCACCTGAAGAAACAGTTGCCGTGAAAGTATATTCATTAGAGATACTTTACCGCATATCCAATAAGGAACCCGAACTGAAAAACGAACTGATATTTGCCATACTCGACCAGGCGGAAAAGAACTCAGGAGCATTCAAAACATGCGGCAATAAGATATTAAAGAAACTATATAAGGAAACTGCTGTCAAACAATAGTAACAAATAAGTACCTTCGTACGTCTTATCAATAAATCAAAAAACAGAGGCATGAAAAAAACCACAACATTAACTTCGTTATTTCTTTTTATCGTATTTGGTAGTATAGTATTGACAGGCTGCATAGGCGGCATAACCTGCGTAAAGGGAAACGGGAAAATAATCAAACAGGATAGGAAAATTACTGCGTTCAAACAGCTTGAAGTTTCAGGAGCTTATTCAATTGTTCTGAAGCAGGACAGCATTACATCCGTTTCGGTTGAAGCAGATGAAAACCTCCAGCCACTGATTACCACAAGAATCGAGGGAAACAAACTTATCATCGAAAACAAAAAATCAATTTGCAGTTCAAAAGGGTTGAAAGTAAATATTTCAACTCCCGACATCTCTGCCATAGATCTATCAGGGGCTGTGGACGTTAAAACACTGAACACAATTAAATCAAAAGAATTAAATATCGATATAAGCGGAATGGGAAATATGTTTCTTGACCTGGATGTACAAAATTTAGAAATAAGTTGCAGCGGAATGGGTGACATTAATCTAAAAGGAAATGCAGAAAATGTAAATGCCGAGCTATCCGGCGCTGCTGATATCAAAGCATTCGAACTGGCTGCGAAAAATTTCAAACTAAGCAGTTCAGGGGCTGGTAAAGCAAATGTTAATGTAAGTGATAAGCTGGATGTCGAAATTTCAGGAGTTGCTACTGTGCATTATAAAGGCAACCCTGCTATTTCTCAAAGTATTTCAGGCGCGGGAACAATTAAAAAGGAAGATTAATTCCTACAAAGCTCTTATTTTCTTATGTTACGTAAAAAAAGATAGCTTATTATTTTTTAGATTCCTCATTTCTCCGCCAGCCGGCGGGTTCATTCGGAATGACAATTAATTTATTTCCTTATGTGGGATGAGGTGACGTGGTGCTTGAGCACCACG
>JBEKEO010000270.1:0-3673 GCA_050013795.1 Bacteroidales bacterium | reverse complement strand
TATCAGGATCATTCAACTGCTGAAGCAGAATAGGAAGCCACAGCCCTTCATCGGCAATACTAACAAGTGAAAAGAAAGTCGTGACAATAAACAAAAGGAGAGTTTTAATATTCATAAAAATAATTTAATAAGGATGATTTACTTTATAGCAATAACCGATATTTCAATATCCGTTCCCTTTGGAAGTTTTGCTGCCTGTATGCATTCGCGTGCAGGTGGCTCATTTTTAAAAAAAGAAGCATAAACTTCATTCACTTTTTCAAAATTGCTCATATCTGAAAGGAAAATCGAAGACTTTACAACATGGCTTAAATCCATACCTGCTTCCATTAATATAGCCTGAATGTTTGTCATCACCTGTTTAGTCTGCTTGCTGATACCATCTTTAATTAATTCTCCATTTTGTGGATCAATGGGAATTTGTCCGGAAACAAAAAGCATCCCGTTAACCAGTATTCCCTGGCTGTATGGACCTAATGCTTTAGGAGCATCAGACGTATTGATTATTGTTTTCATAAAGTTCTATTTAATGACAAAGGTATATTATTTAAGTGTTTCTAAATACATGTTATGCGCTTTTGAAGTTTATGCTTTTAAATAATAATTAAGGTATTGTTTGGATGAATAAAAAATTGTTCTACCTTTGCACTCCGAATTTAAAGGCCCGTTCGTCTAGCTGGCCCAGGACGCTAGGTTTTCATCCTAGAAATCAGGGGTTCGAATCCCCTACGGGCTACAAATAATGTAATATTTAACACTATGGCATATCATAAATCATCGAAAAAAAGAATAAGAAGCACGGAATCAAAAAGAGTTTTGAACCGTTATCAGGCAAGAACAGCACGCAATGTTGTTAAAAAACTAAGAAGCACAAAAGATAAAGAAGAAGCGAAAAAAGATCTTCCGAAAGTTGTTTCCATGCTTGACAAACTTGCTAAGAAGAGTATTATTCATAAAAACAAAGCTTCGAACTTAAAATCGAAACTTACAAAGACAGTGAATTCAAAGTAAGTTTTTTCATAATGTTTGGGTTAAGCCTTTCCCTGGCGGGTAAGGCTTTTTTATTATTACAACGCCTGAGAAATTAGGGGCTTTATTAGTATTTATTTAAATATTATATATTTTTGCGTGTTCACATTAAATGAGTAATGAACTGAAAATAATTTAATGGAGTTCGCCTGAGCGAAGGAATTAACTTGATATTTAAAAATAAAACACGAATTTAATTTTGAAGAATATGTTTGAAAAAAGAATTTTAAATATTTATTCTGTAATAATCGGAGCATTATTTATTATTTCCGGAATAGGAAAAGTAATAGATACGACAGCATTTAGCAATCTTATATTTCAATATGGGTTGGGGTATTTTATGATATTGTCGCCATTAATTGTTTTAGTCGAAATATTGTTAGGCCTTTTTTTAGTTCTGTTAATTAATCCAAAACGATATTCAATGATTTCTTTTTTTTTGCTGATAATATTTACCATTTCATTTATATATGCTCATTTTAAACATGGAGTAACTGATTGTGGTTGTTTTGGCTCTCTTCAGCATACAAATCTTCCGCCAGTTTTTATTTTTATCCGCAATTTTATATTATTAACGATGTCGCTTATTTTATGGATAAAATATCCAAAAGAAAGCATTGAAACTGCTAAATGGAAAAAGTATATAGTGTGGTTGGTCATATGTCCGGCAATATTCATATCCGGTTTCACTTTTAGTATACCTGCTTTCCTGAAAAATAATTCGAATAAACATAAATTTCAGGATCAAAACATAAAAAACACGGAACTATCAAAATATTATAAAACATCACCGGATAGTTCATATATGATTTTTTGTTTTTCATATACATGCCCACATTGCTTAAATTCAATTGAAAATTTGCGTCAGTATAAAAAAAGCAATACTGTGGATAATATTGTATCATTTGCAACCGGTTCGGATAGCAGTAAACTTTTTTTTGAACAGAATTTCCATCCTGATTTTTATGTTAGAAATTTATCTATGGAAGAAATGAATAAATTAACCGATTCGTATCCAACAACTTTTTATGTAAAACATGATTCAATAAAAGTTGTCATACTGGGAGAACTGCCTTCACATGTACTATTTAAAAAACAACACAATATCAAATTCTAAATATTTATAAATTTAATTTAATTATGAAAACAAGACTATTAAAATTTGTTTTACCCCTGGGAATGGGTTTAGCACTATTGACCATTACATTATTGGGGATAGTATCAACAACTCTTACAAGCTGCAAGAAAGACTGTGGTTGTCCTGCCGGTTATCCTTTATGTTGCTCGGGAAGTGGCGGTAAGTGTTGTCCTGCCGGACAGGCTTATTTATGTGATGGCTTGTGTTATTCATCTCCTTGCCCGGCAACTACGGCAACTGTAGAAACTTGCCAGTAGTAGCAGTGGTTATAGTATTGTGATGGGACGATGCCAACTCACAGGATATAGTACTGAGGAGATTGGTTAATTTGCATATAAAAGCATTACAACAAACCCAATACCAGTTAACAATCAAAAGATATTTATGTTAACATGGCGTTAATAAGCAATTTCATTCATAACAGATAATTTCCAATTAATCTGATTCGTATTAAGCCTTTCCATAGCAGGGAAGGCTTTTTTATTGCCCAGAAAATCGTATTCTTATGTTCGGATTTGCTTTTATTTGTTAATAAAGTAACTTCCCTTGCCAATGAAACGACTTCTCCTGTTAATGAAGTGATTTCCCTTGCTGATAAAGTAATATTCCTTAAAAGGGAAATAACATTCCCTGGTGAGAAAGTAACTTCCCTTAGAGAGAAAATGACTTCCCCTGCAAGGAAAGTGGTATTCCCTATAGGGAAAGTGACTTCCCCTACGAGGAAAGTGATATTCCTTTCAGGGAAAGTGATGTTGTTACAAAGGGAAATGATATTGTCATAAAGGGAAACGATATTGTCACGAAGGAAAGTGATATTATCATAAAGAGAAGTAACATTATCACGAAGAGAAGTAACATTGCTTCAAAGGAAAGTGATGTTATCACTAAGGAAAGTAATATTCCCTGCAGGGAAAGTAACATTCCCTACGAGGGAAGTGATGTTCCCTATAGGGAAAGTGATGTTCTCTATAAAGGATGTGATATTATCACTAAGGAAAGTAATGTTGTCACAAAAGAAAGTTACATTATTATAAAGGGAAGTGATGTTCCCTATATGGAAAGTGACATTCTGAGTTCGTGCGCGTCTCCTGACGCGTACAAAAACAAAACTATTTTTACACGTATTGCAAGTATTACAAAATAGACAAGAGAAATGAAGACTGTTAGATGAAAAGATAATTTTTACAAATTGCACTCGTCGGGAGACGAGCGCGAACGGGGGTTTTATATTGCATATATTATTAATCATACAATATGATAATAAGGAAGATATTTTTTATACCTTTGTCTTAATATCATTAAGGAGTAACCGAAAATCCTGTAAAGAGTTCGCCGCGGCGAAGGAAATAAATTAATGATTTTGAAAATTTAAAACCATGGAAATATATTCTTTATCTGATGCCTGTCTTAATTATAAATTGTACTATGAGAAATTTATAGGAAAAACATTTATAAATAAAGTGAGTAAAAAAGATTACACTTGCAGACAACTATTACTTGTTAATA
>JBEKEO010000269.1:0-3713 GCA_050013795.1 Bacteroidales bacterium | reverse complement strand
ACATTACCATGTTTATTTCCTGCAAAAATGTTAGTATCACTTATTGCTAATGATATTACAGAAGTACTATCAAAACTTGTTTGTGTCCATTGTGCATTTGCTACCATTGCATTTAATGCAATTAGAGAAAGTAAAATTATTTTTTTCATAACATTTATTTTGTACATTTAAGTTAGTTTTTTTGTATGAAATGCAGTCACTTTTTATTCTATCCCTTATTGAATTTGTATGAAATTAAAATTCCGTCTTTTATTTCAACAAGGTCAAAACTTTCTAAGGAATGATATTCAAATCTTCTATGCTGTTCCATTTTATCCCAATTTTCATCAAGTACAAATGAATTTCCAAGCGTAATCTCATTTTCTTCTATGCCAACAATATGGAAAATTCTATTTACACATTGCTCTGCAATCCAATATGGAGCAAGATATTTAGCATTTCTACCTTCTAAATTTGGTTCTCCAAGTTCTGGATTTATATAAACCACACTATCATGTGAAACATCAAATTTATATTTATCTGTTTCAGGTACTACAATTACATTTATCATATTTTTAATTTTATATTTATTTTCCCTACTCTTTAATGGATTTTCAGGTTACTCCAATATAAAATAAAACAAATAATATTGTGGGTTGGCAGATTAGCTCTTTTGCCTGCCATGTGTGTTGGCTTGTGCGGCAGGGGCGGGCAAATGTGCTAATGTGTGTAAGCATTTCCTTTTCTTTTATTTTTCGTGCGTCGGCAAAACAAAATTTTCTTTTTAGTCAGTCGAACTTGTCAATGAAAAACCGAAATGTCATAAAAAACTTTTCTGTCCTATCCTGTTTGCAAATTTACTATTTTTTATTTTTGTCGCCTTGTGTATAACGGCCAGCATTGCTTGCAGTGGCGGACTTGTCAGACGAAGTCGGACGTGTCCGCCTTGCTATTGTTATTAAACCACACTGCCCTGCACCGTCAACCACCCGCCATTGAAGCAATATAAAGTTAGTGCCTGTGCTTTTTGTCATTCGGTAATTATTAGTTTGTCAATCGTAATGGTTTTGCTGTCTTGTGTCAGGCGAATAAAGTAAAGACCGCTTGGTAAATTGTCCCGATGTATTATGATTGTCTGTCCGTAAATATTTTTTATTTGTTTTACTTGTTGACCGAAAGAGTTGTAGATTGTTAAAGTTGCATTTTTGAAATTGCGATTTATTTTCAAAGTTGTCTCTGATGAAAATGGATTTGGAAAAATCTCAATTGAATTTGCAACATTGATTTCATTTATTTCTGCTATTCCATTTGGGTCATATTCCCAAAAATCTTTTTTCCAAGTAGTTCCGCCAATATACCCTGTTCCAATATATCCTTTTGTTCCAATTGAAAATCCGCAAGCAATAGTCCTTTTTCCTCCTCCAAAATTTGCTTTTGGCATCCAAGTATTTATTAATGGGTCATACACCAAAAATGTATCCACTTTGGCTGTACTGTTCGGACTTCCTGTGCCTGCGTATCCTCTGTTGCCAATGGCAAATCCTTTAGCATAATAAATTGCGCCCCCACCAAAGTTTGAAATTTGTGTCCAAGAATCAAGTGCTGGATCATACTCCCAAAAATCATTAAATACAGTAGTATAATCACCACAACCTAAATAGCCTTTATTTCCAATAACAAATACTGTTGCGCTTTCTCTTCCAGATGCTGGCAAACTTGTCTTTTGTGTCCATTGATTTAGTAAAGTATCGTACTCCCATAAGTCATTGTAATAATTTCCATTCAAATCATTTCCTGTACCAATATATCCCTTATCATTTATTGAAAAACCAACTGCATCGCCTCTATTGCCTCCTCCAAAGTTTGCCTTTTGAATCCAAATATTTTGCGTAGGGTCATATTCCCAAAAGTCATTGTAATAAACCCCACTAATCCATCCAGTTCCTATATATCCTTTATTACCTATAGAAAATCCTACGGGTGCTTCTCGTCCTCCACCTGGAAAATCCGCCTTCTGTATCCAACAATTTGTAAGCGTATCGTAAACCCAAAAATCATTCGGCATAATTCCGTTAATTGGGTCATAACCTAAGCCCATATAACCTTTCCCATTTATAGAAAAGCCTACAGCACGAATTCTTTCTCCTCCACCAAAATCTGCCTTTTGTGTCCAAGTCCCCTGTCCACTTGCAAGTCCAAAAAACAGGAGAAGCAAAATTGTTTGAATGAATATTTTATTTTTCATTTTCTTAATCTAAGCATTGGCACTAACGGTCGGCATTGCTTGCAGTGGCGGACTTGTCAGACGAAGTCTGACGTGTCCGCCTTGCTATTGTTATTAAATTACACTGCGCTGCAACGTCAACCACAAGCCATTGAAGCAATGCTAAGTTATGCGTTCGTGCTATTTCAGTTATATATAAGCTAAGTTTCATGCTATTTAGAAATTTGTAAGAACTCGCCTGATTGCTTTTGTGAGTTTACATAATAATTATCGAGTACTATATAATCGTCATTGCCAAAAATACAAGCATTGCACACTTTCTTCTTAGTGGAAAACCCCGTCAAAGTATAAGTCCGATTTATACTTATGAATACTATTTTATAATCTAGAGTAATGTCTAGCTTTTGTGGTAAGAATATTATTAATGGAGGATTATTGCCGCCTGTTCTACCGTGTGCGTTTGTAAAAAAACTGTCCACTCTAGAAGTTAGATTCGTACCTTGCTTATAAGTCATAATAGCAATACTGTCAACTTCATTATAAGCAAAGTTTGAAAGAGTTATCTCATTAATGTCTGAAACATCACCTATACAGTCTTTTTTATGACAGCAAGAGCTAAAAAATATTACTGTCAGAACGAAAAATAAAAGTTGTCTTATGTGTGATTTCATGTCTTATAATTATTTTATTCTTATTAAATAGCATAGCATGACGCATAACGGCCAGCATTGCTTGCAGTGGCGGACTTGTCAGACGAAGTCTGACGTGTCCGCCTTGCTATTGTTATTAAACCACACTGCCCTGCACCGTCAACCACCCGCCATTGAAGCAATGCTAAGTTATGCGTTCGTGCTATTCCTTCACTTGTGCATCAACAGTCTATGAAAGAACTATTCCGCTGTCGTCAAGTCGCTTTGTCGGTGAAAGTTCTTTAATAAATCGGTTTCAACTCATGGGTAACTTTAATAATAGTAAAATCTTCCCCAAAATAAAAGTCATCCCAAATGTCACATTTATTTTTTACTTTTATTATTAAACGTGTCTTTACATCAAATGCAGTATTATTAATGCAGTTCTGAGAAACTATTCTCTTGTATTTCTTGCACGAATTTTCGTTGCCTGTTGAATAAACGGAGTCTATTTGCGATAATATATGTGCTTTAGTTGCTTTAATCGCTTTTTTGTCCACTGAGCATTCCTTTAAGATTTTATTCATTCTGCAACCAGATACCCAAATCAAAGTAATGCTAAGAACTACAAAAGTTATTAATAGCGATAATCTACTTTTAATCTTTTTGTCAATCATTGGGACTGTTGTTTCCATCAAAGTTATTTTATTTTAGATTCAAAGTAACCGATATTAATTAATAAATCGTCTTAGCATGACGCATAACGGCCAGCATTGCTTGCAGTGGCGGACTTGTCAGACGAAGTCTGACGTGTCCGCCTTGCTATTGTTATTAAACTACACTGCCCTGCAACGTCAACCACCCGCCATTGAAGCAATGCT
>JBEKEO010000268.1:0-4154 GCA_050013795.1 Bacteroidales bacterium | reverse complement strand
ATACATGTAAAGCGCCTGAGCGTTGAGTATGCCCAACAAGGTTGTTCTTCTTAGTGAATTTTATGCTCTCCGTGAATGCAAGGCAATATACTTCCTGGAAACTAGCCAGCTCATGATTGAGCATTATAGTAGCTGTGCCGTCTGATCTAACAGCTGCATCAAGAAAAATCCATACAACATCCATTGCTTCATTACAAACACAGATATGAATTTTATCAGTGACAGCAGAATTTGGAAGGAATTCAGTAGGGTCCCAAACAACAGTAATTTTGTCTGTAGATGGTCTTGACCAGCTTTCTTCATTAAAAGAATCCAGGACACCATTGCTAACATTAAACTTATTTACATCAACAGAAGTGACACCGGAGACCGTTTTCATTGCATTCATTAAAGTATCTGCAAGGCAGGCAATAAATGCATTCTGATGAATAGCATGGCTTTTCCATCCGATTTTAACTGCAGGCAGAAATCTTTCTACTACTGCACATGCGGCGGCAAAGGGAGGGAGAATGATCTGTCTTTTTACCAGATTTTCAATTTGAATTTTGTTTGATTTCATAATTTAAATTTTTAGGTTTTTATACTCATTTTTGTTGTTTTTTTAAGCGGACTTGGTACGGCGTTGATACGGACTTAAACCGAAGTAAAAAATCTCAATTTTTTGGCTGTTTATTGAACCATTCCGGAAACTGATTTTTTAAAAGGTTAATAATAATGACTGCTAAAATTCCTCCCACGATACTGATAACATACTTTATTAGTTCATCCAGAGTGCCAAAATTGTTAGGATTGGGGTCGGTGATAGCTACTGCAGTTCCAGCCGTTGCCGCAGTGCCAAGAACGAAATTCAGAATATGATGTATCATAATTTTTGGTATTAAATTGTGATACAAAGGTAATATACAAAACTTCGTTAATCTTCCAAAATACCAGTAAAATCAATGGTTATGATGAATTATACTTCGTCTTGCTTTCGGTTGCTAAATAAAAAAGGGAGTTTTAGCTCCCTTCCCTAATTTTGCAATATGAAATTTTTGTTCTTATACCCGATAATATCGCTCCCATATTTAAAACGGATTTCATCAATTGATTTAGGGCTCCTGTTTACACTTTTGTACTCGGATGGCCTGTAATACCACATTACCTTTTTGGGTGCAAAATAGAAGCCGGTTTGCTTTAATTTGGAACGATGCGGGTATGTATTGCCACTAATCCAGATCCAGTTACCGATTAATTCAATAATCAAACCATCAAGACCGATTACCTGGTTTATGATCTCAGGGTACTTGATGAATTCTTCCCGGTCCTCTTCGGTTTCATTTGAAAAATCAAACAAGGGGTTTTTTTGAATTTCTTCATACTCATTGTTGATTTCCTGCATCGTTGCTGTGCTCCCTCCGCGATCAGGATGGTGCAACATGGCTAACTCTTTATACTTGCGTTTCACTTCATCGAGTGTCCGGCAATTGTAAAAATATTTTATGTTCATAATTTAAAGATTTAGTTAGTAAATAAATTCAGGCTCTGCGGCTCGGTCAGCACACAGGCTGCCGCATAAAAAAAATATATCATTAATAAACCTTATGCAACCATTTGCCAAAGGATGCAGCGAAACGCAAGGTTTTTGACAAAAAAAATTTCACACCATGAAAAGCAAGGAGAGAACAAGTGAAAATTTTTTTGGCAAAACACGGAGTGCATGACCTTGCATGAGCAAAGCCGTTGCTACCTTTGCATAAGACTTTTATTAATGATACACCGAATATTTATTTTGGGGTATTAATGAAAATAAATATATTTGGTGGAGAATTGATTGTTTACAAAAAGTGAATCAATCCACACAAATACTGTAAATAGCATACAATTGAAGTAAAGCAATAAACAAGCTCCAATTGTAAAAATATAAATTATGAGAATAACAAACATTCAGAAAAAGGAGCTTTCGGATATTTTTAGAGAGAGCGGACTTAATGTTTTGGATTTTGAAACCACTGGACAATACAAGGAATTTAAAATTAAATTCAAGCACGACTACTATTCATTTTCCTTGAATATCCAAAAAGATAAAAACTACTATTTGACAATATTCCCTATTGACAATACACAAGGATATTCTGTTGGTGCGACTTGGACCCAAACAAAAAATTATTTTGCAGAGTGGACAATGCAATTAGCGACTGACTTAAATACAGCGACTGGATGGGAGACTTTTCAAAGTCATAATTTCCTTAATGCAGACTTTAAAGAACTTGCACAAGAATTTAGCGAGACGGAAAAGGAACAAGTGAGGCAAAGCATTAAAGAATTAAAGGAGAAAATAAAAACATTAGTGAATTTTGATTTCGAGATGATTCGCACAATTTGTCGATTAGGAGTAGTATATAATTGTTTCGGATCTCCTGCTGAATCTGCTGGATTGTGATATGTAGCATGTGGTGGAGATGCATATCCTTTTCTTATGTATTTTCGATTGTATGTCATGTTTTTAGTATTCTTTAGATGCAGAGCTTTTTCTTCGGAGTATCGATGCTATAGAATTGTTTGTCAATCCAGTAGTCTTACACAAGATGATTTTCTTGATCAATCTATTACTTGATTTGATCGAGGTCATAACTTTGAGTGCTATATCCGATTGTGTATGATTGTGACGATGTGTTCTTTTGTGTTGCATATTGATTAAATTTAGATTCTTACTATTCATGTCATAAAGATAAGAAGAATATTTGAACTTATCAAATTATTTACCAGATTTCTTAGATAAAATTTCCGAGTTTGATTTGGGCAATCGATATAGTTCAAACTCTTAGTTGCGCGATCATAGAGTTCATGTTTGAATCTGATCTTATTTTCATTGCTAAAGATAAATAATGAATGATGAATATCATAGATGAAGAGAATAGAGCATCTTTCGATACTCTATCTTCGTGGCGCAATTAAACAAACTAAACTTAAAATCCTCTTACCTGGATAAGCCAATTTTTTAACGATTCGCTCTGCAGATTGCTTTCATCAAAGTTAGCATAGTCCTGCTTTATTTTAAAAGTAATGGCACCTTTGTCTTGTGGAGTCTTTGCTGAATCATATTCAGTCTTTAATTTAGACAACTGCTGTGCCATTCCATCGTTGAAAGATTGCGTTTGTTTAAACACCTGGTACTTTGCATTCTCTTGTGCTTTTCCGACAGTCTTTGTCTTGAGCACTCCAAAATAGCCGGTGCCTAAATCTATGCCACATAATATAACGATTATGGCTAAGATGATTCCAATTGTGATAAATGTTGCTTTCATGATTTAATTTTTCCTTTCTTCTTGTTTAATTTGTTGATAGCTGGAATGGACTGACAATTACACGCGGTTCAATGTACACCGGATGAGGAGTTCCTTTTTCATCGAGCATCATTAGCCAGGTTCCTTCAGCATTTGCAGGCATATATAATCCATTTGGTTCGGCTTGATTTAATATAGCATAGCTTCCACTTTGATATGTATTCTTTTCAGCAATTTTTAATGGATTAGAATATTGAGTTGCATAGGGCATCCCGTATCCGAAGCACTTACCAATGTAAACAAGTTTTCCGGTCATCTCAGCAACGATATATGCATAGCAAATCATCTTTTCCTGGTCGCGCAATTCATATATCATTTTCAGCATCCTCTTTTCCTGGAAGTTAACTATTGCAGGCATTCCTACTTGCTGATTGGCAGTTGCAATATTCATATATCATTTTCAGCATCCTCTTTTCCTGGAAGTTAACTATTGCAGGCATTCCTACTTGCTGATTGGCAGTTGCAATAATCTTTTCCTGGTTATTTTTCATTTGTTCATCCGTACTGTCAGTTCTTTTTTCACATCCGCTCATTGCGAATAGCATTACTACTGTTAAGCATAACATTAATTTTTTCATTGTTTTTACGTTTTAGTTTTTAATTGATTTTATTTGTTTTAAATTAAGATCAAATTAATTAGACATTAAAATCTAATTACGATTCTTGCAGAAATATGTTGTACCATGTCTAAATATTGAAATCCGTATAGCTGCGCTTAAGTAATTTATTTTAAATACTATCTCTTCTTTTGTTAAATGTTCTATTATTCCCAGCTTTTTATTTTCTTTAATTCTCTTCTTTTTGATCCATTAAAGTATAGCAGTCTTT
>JBEKEO010000267.1:0-3781 GCA_050013795.1 Bacteroidales bacterium | reverse complement strand
AAAACCCTCTTTATAATACTGTCGTTTGTTTTTATTCTGGGACTTTTGCACGACAATTTTCATCTTATACAAGTAACAATCTTTATTTTATATCTTGCTTTAGAAGGATTATTCCTGATTAATAATAACAAGCTTATAGCAGGGAGTATATTGATAACACTTGGAATCAATATTAAACTCCTGCCCATTGTATTAATACCTTATTTGCTTTACAGGAAGGAATGGAAGGCTTCGCTATATATTGTTGGATTTATTATATTGTTTCTTTGCTTGCCTATTGTGTTTATCGGTTTCGATTATACCAAATTCCTTTTAATTGAACGATGGCATTTAATTAATCCAATGAACCAGGCTCATATTCTTGATACTTCAGAAAGAAGCTTTCATTCTTTAACAACTCTTTTAGCTACATTACTGGTAAAGGATTGTGGCGACTGGCACGCATTACCTTTAAAAAGAAACATTGCCGATATTTCTATAGCAAATTTGAATATAGTTATAAATATTGTCAGGGCAGCATTAATATTATTTACAGTGTATTTTTTAAGAACAAAACCATTTAGAAATATTACATCAAAACTTCAGAAATTATATGAAATAAGTTATTTGTGCCTGTTAATACCATTAATCTTCCCTCACCAGCAATTTTATGCGTTTTTCTTTATCTTTCCTGCTTCAACGTATTTGCTGTATTATTTGGTGTATCTGTATTTTAATAATGAAAACAATGATATAGGAAAGCATTTAAAAACAAGGAAAATCGCTTTAATTGTATCAATAAGCATCGCTTATTTTGCAACGAATTGTCATTTTATTTTAGGAGCGTTCCATAACTACTATGATCATTATAAAATCTTAACCTACGGAGTAATCTTATTGATGATATTACTGGCTGTTTGTAAGCCGGGAAAGATATTGGAAAAGGAACAAAAAATAATCTAATCTTTCAGCGCTCCTATCAATTCTTTAACTGAAGCAATTTTGTGGCGGACAAGATAATTCTCAATTCCCTGCATAATTTTAATTGAAATCTGAGGATCAATAAAGTTAGCTGTGCCAACCTGTATAGCTGTCGCTCCTGCAAGAATAAATTCTATAGCATCGGCAGCACATACTATTCCTCCAAGCCCTATTACAGGAATCTTAACTGCTTTGGCAACCTGCCAAACCATGCGAAGAGCAACAGGTTTAATAGCAGGACCCGATAATCCTCCTGTTACAGTTGATAATAAAGGTTTCCGTGTTTCAGAATCAATTGCCATTCCAAGTAAAGTATTTATTAAGGATACGGAATCGGCTCCTTCTGCTTCTACTGCTTTTGCTATAGACACAATATCAGTAACATTAGGAGAGAGTTTTACAATAAGAACCTTCTTATAAGCTTTTCTGATTGCCTTTGTAATTTCTGCCGCAGAACTGCAACTGGTTCCAAAAGCCATTCCGCCTTCCTTGACATTTGGACAGGAAATATTTAATTCAACTGCAGGGATCTTATCAAGTTCATTTAATTTCTCAACCACTGCAATATAATCCTCGATCTTCGAACCGGAAACATTAACGATGATATTCGTGTTGTAATGTTTTATTTTAGGATAGATATCTCGAATGAAATAATCAACTCCCTTATTCTGTAATCCCACTGCATTTAACATCCCGGCGGAAGTTTCAGCCATGCGGGGATATGGATTTCCTTCTCGTGCCTCAAGAGTTGTACCTTTAACGATTATACCGCCAAGATGTCCTATATTAAAGAAATCTTCAAACTCCTGTCCATAGCCGAATGTTCCCGATGCTGTTAACACTGGGTTTTTGAAAATGATGTCTTTTATGGATACTTTCAGATCTGCCATTTCAATGATTTAGTGTTAAACACAGGGCCTTCGGTACAAACGCATTTATTTCCTTCAACAGTTTCGGTAACACAGCAAAGGCAAGCGCCGATACCGCAAGCCATAGTATTTTCAAGTGAAACTTCGCATGATACTTTAACTTTTTTGGCAATTGAAGCTATAGTTTTCATCATAGGTTCGGGTCCGCAGCAATATATTTTATCCGAATCGGCTGCAATAGCTTTCATCTTGGAATGATTTGTAACCAGTCCCTTTTCTCCTTCGCTTCCGTCTTCTGTGGTTATGAAAATATATCCAAATGATTTCAATTCTTTTGCAAACAAGATATCATTCTTGCTTTTTGCCCCGATAAAAATATTTATACTAACATTCTTTTCATGAAGACTTTTAGCAAGAAGGAATAAAGGAGCTACTCCGCAACCACCACCAACAAGCATTGCATTTCCATTAATATCAAGATTGAAAGATTTTCCCAAAGGAAACATTACATTTAGCATATCCCCTTTCTTTAATGTCCAGAGTTTTGCTGTTCCTGTTCCTATACATTTAATGAGAAACTTCAGTTCATTCCTTTTATAATTAACATCAAAAATGGAAAAGGGTCTTCTTAAAAAGGTTACTCCTGAATTAGGAATTAGTACTTCAGCAAACTGACCGGGGAATATTTCAGGTAATTCGGTCGGAGAACTTAATGTAAGAATATAATGAGAATCATTGAGGTTGGTATTTCCTGCAACTTCAAAATCCTGTATAATCTTTTTTATTTTATGCATATAAAAAATCCCGATTAAAATCGGGATGAAATTATTTTTCTTCTGTCTTTTCTTCTTTTGCAGTGGTTTCTTCAGATTTTACTTCTTCCGGTTTCACTTCTTCCAGTTTTAGTAATCCGGCAGCATGCAATTGATTGTACCAAGAGAACAACTTACGTATATCCGAAGCATAGACTCTTTCCTTATCATAATCGGGAAGAATTTCTTCAAAATATTTTTTTAGTTTGGCTTCATCAGACTTTGAATCTATGCAAGGACCACCAGATTCTTTTTTGTAAATAACATCCATTACATCCTTTAGCAAAACATCTTTTTCTTTTGTAAAAATGCTGATGTCTTCCAGCGAACTTACTTTGTCAGACATATAAACAGGAAATCTTTTTTTATCAGTAAGTGATTCTACGATTGTGCCATTCTTGGTTTGAGCAACATTTTTAAACAAACCACTCTTTCCTGAAATTGATAAGATGTCTTTTAAATCCATAATGATTCGATTTTTTGACAAATGTAT
This sequence comes from Bacteroidales bacterium, assembly GCA_050013795.1. Lineage (GTDB taxonomy): Bacteria > Bacteroidota > Bacteroidia > Bacteroidales > CG2-30-32-10 > CAWHOW01. The sequence goes on along the minus strand of JBEKEO010000267.1, from coordinate 647 downwards.
AAATTTTCTTTGCAGACATTAAGGAAAATTTATCCTGAATAAATGAACAATTTGCTGTTGAAAAGGTTTAATCGTTAATTTTATCGGCTAATAGTATAACTCATACTATAATAGAGCAGATAGATCTGCTAATATTTAGTATATTATTTCCTCTTCGTTTACAATTATATTTTAACTTTGTCGTCATGAAAAAAGTATTGCGCTTATTTAAAAATGCCCTCCCTTACAAGCGATCAGCATTTCTGAACATTTTTTTTAATATCCTGTATGTTTTGTTTTCATTGGTATCGTTAGCAATGGTAATACCTATACTGCGCTTGTTGTTTGGATTAGAAAAGCTCGAGTTAATTAAACCGGAACTCAAATTTAATACAGATGCAATTATAAAATATTTTAATTATTACATTAGCAGTATCATTCTTGAATATGGAAAAGTAGAAGCACTGATTTTTATTTGTGTACTGATTATCATTTTATTTTTCTTTAAGAATTTATTCAGGTATTTGGCTATGTATTACCTGGCAATATTGCGTAATGGTGTTGTGAAAGATTTGAGAAACAATCTTTATAAAAAGGTTCTTATACTACCACTTTCCTATTTTACGGGGCAAAAGAAAGGTGACATCATGGCAAGAATGACAAACGAT
>JBEKEO010000266.1:0-3796 GCA_050013795.1 Bacteroidales bacterium | reverse complement strand
AATAATGTCACCCTGATATCGAAGAGTGATAGCAAAACCTATCGAGATAAGAATTACCAACCTGTCTGTTCTCGATATGTTTGCAAAGAGGCAAACTACTCGAAGGGACAGTTGTTTTATGTTTATAATGATTGTTTTCACTCCGCTCACCCACTCTGTTTGCCACCCCAACGCTTCTACTCTTCTTCTCATCTTCCCACCCTCTCCTATTCCTGATACCTTGTTGTTGACTGTTTGCAGGTTCCGCAATGGTCCCGGCTATGATGAAAAATAATGTAACATATTTGTTAGTAACAATATTGTTACTTGTCTTTGCGGGTAAATTTATAACATATGACAACCAAAAGAAAAAGAACGTAGTTTCATTTAACAAAAATATTAATCAATTCCCTTTGTTCCGGATAATTAATTAATACTGCCTGCCTTTGACCATGAAAGACAAACAGGCTGCCTGCAGCAGCAGCGCTTGCATGGCCATTTATAACCACATTCTTGATATCTTCAATTTTCCCTGCACCGCCACAGGCTATCACAGGAATATTTACTGACTGTGTTATTTTTTGTATCAGTAAAAGATCATATCCTTCCATTGTTCCATCCCTGTCCATATTATTGATGAAAATTTCGCCTGCTCCGTAGCTTTCCATTTTTGCAGCATATTCCACAGGGTCATAAGGAGTGGATTTCTTTCCGTCATCAGAATACAAATGATATTTTCCCAGAATATTTTTTGAAACATCCATGCATACGATCGCACTTTGATTCCCGAAGTGTTCAGATATCTGTTTAATCAATTCCGGATTTTTAATGGCTGCTGTGCATATAACCACTTTTTCGGCTCCGGCCTGTATGATCTCCTTTGCCTGCTGCAATGTTTGTATTCCGCCACCGGCACTGAATGGCATATAGGCTTCGTCGCCTATATCTTTTATTATGGCCGGGGAAATGCACCTGTTCTCAATTGAAGCAGTAATATCCAGAAAAATAAGTTCATCCGACCTGAGGTCATTGAATATTTTCACAGCGTTGATAGGATCACCTATATATTTTGCTTTTTGCTTATTGAACCTTTTGGTTTTTACAAGCCCTTTTCCTTTGAGTGTTAATACCGGTATTACTCTTGGCCTGAACATGACTATAACTTTGAAAAATTTGACAATAACTTCAAGCCGGGATCATAGCTTTTTTCGGGGTGAAACTGCAATCCATAAATATTTTCATGCCTGAATCCTGAATGAATTTCACTACCGTATTCAGTTGAAAAAATTACATCTTCCATATTTTTGCATTCAACATAATAAGAATGGACAAAATAAAAAAAATCTTCTTCTGAAATGCCTGCGCTAAAATCTGTTTCGGTCTTTATTTTTATTGTATTCCATCCCATATGCGGTATTTTTAAATCACCGGATTTAAGGAAGTTTTTAAAATGTTTTGTTTCGGCATCAATTAAACAAAATCCTTCTGCATTCCCTTCTTCGCTCCTATTCGTTAATAGCTGCATGCCCAGGCATATCCCAAGGATTTTTTTCTTTTTTACAAATACCTGTTCGCATATAATCTCCTTTAAATGTAATTTCTGTAGTTGTTCCATTCCTTTTGCAAAATGTCCGACTCCAGGCAATACGATAGCTGACGCTTTTTCTATTTCCTGTGGAACGGAAGTAACTGCAACATTCACATTAATTCTCTGAAATGCTTTAACCACCGAACGCAGGTTACCCATGCCATAATCTATAATTGCTATCATTTAAAAAACAACTTAATCGCTAAAAGTATACATTTTTTTATTATTGCTTTGTTCAATTTCCATCTAATTTTGTAAATATTAATACGTAAATTTAAAGAGGTTGAAATAAAAAAATCTCTGGATTACAGAGATATTAATTTTCGTTATTTGTTTCACGCAAAGAGCGCAAAGCACAACGCAAAGATCGCAGAAAATTATCGCTTCGTCGCGCACTCGCCCTTTCGCCCATTCTTGACTGCAGACTGCCTCCTGCTGCTGCCTACTTCTTCATCTCCCGATCGCCCCATCGCCCCATCGCATCATCTCCCCTTCTTATTTTCCCACATTCTCACTCTCGCGCACTCGCCTCTTCTCTCTGTCGCCTTATTTGCGTATCGCACCCTCTCACACTCCCGTCGTCTCACTTTCTCCTATTCCTGACTACCGACTGCCTCCTGCCGCTGCCTACTTCTTCATCTCCCGATCGCTCCATCGCATCTTCTCCCCTTCCCACATTCTCACTTTCCCCCATTCTTGACTGCCTACTTTTTAAAGTCTACAGTCCTTAGGTTGCAGTCTTCAATTCCATACCCATTGCTGACTGCCCACTGCTGACTGATCACCGTTCACCATTTATGTAATCTCATTGTCGCTCACTCGCCCTCTCGCTCCGTCTCCCCTTCTCATTTTCTCACATTCCCGACTGAAGACTGCCAACTGTTGACTGATGACTCCCGACTTTTTATCTCCCATTCACCCATTCTCCCTGTCGCCCCATCGCTTCGTCTCCCTTTCCCATTTTCTCACATTCCCGACTTAAGACTGCCAACTGCTGACTGATCACCGTTCAATGCTTACCAATTTCTCAATTGGACATTATTAATTTGATATCATGCAACCCGGACCTGCCTGTTTTGAAGAATAACTTTAAAACTTAATTTTGCCTGCAATGCGTTAAATACCCTTAACACTGTGTCCATAGTCACGTTAGTTGTATTATTTTCAAGCTTTGAAATTTGAGCTTTCTGGACACCAAGTAATTTCCCGAGTTGCTCCTGGGTCAGATTACGTTCTACCCTGACATGCCTGATCATATCACCAAGCGCTTCAAGTTGAAGTTCCTGTTCGTAAATATCTCTTTTGGCTGTGCCTCTTTTACCGATGAATTCATCTTTGATTTCATCCAGACTGTAAAGTCTCATTTTTTTATTAGTTTTCATTGTTGTTGCTTTTTAAGTATGAAATATTTTTTTCTTAAAGTTTCTGCTTTATCTAATTCTTTGTCAGGAGTTTTTCCGGTCCTTTTAATAATCCCATGCGTTGAAATTACCAAAGTGTCCTGTTTGCCTGTTTTATCCCAAAAGGCAAAAAGCCGGTAATGCGTTTTATTAAATAATGTCCTAAATTCCCAGATTTCATCTTTCAGCTTTTTAAAAAGTTCTTTATCGTTGTGAAGCCTGGCTCTGTCAATATTGTAAATGATTTTATTTCTTGCCTTAACATCAATTCCCGCGAGGAATTCACGGGCTTCAACCATGAACAGAACATCAAACTTGCCTGACCCGGACTTTGGGGTTTCCATATACTTTACTAATAATGTTTAAGTTTCCTTGCAAAGATACCTAAAATATTTCATTAAAAGGAAACTTTAGTGAAAATATTTTTCAAGGTTACAGGGGTACTTACAAAGTATTAGATCTGACAGCAAGATGGAATGTAAAAGCTTGAAACAAAAAATCCTGAATTACAGGGATATTAATTTTCGTTATTTGTTTCACGCAAAGTACGCTAAGCCAATCGCAAAGGCCGCAGAAAATTATCGCTTCGTCGCGCACTCGCCCTTTCGCCCATTCTTGACTGCCGACTGCCTCCTGCTGCTGCCTACTTCTTCATCTCCCGATCGCTCCATCGCATCTTCTCCCCTTCCCACATTCTCACTTTCTCCTATTCCTGACTGATGACTGCCTCCTGCTGCTGCCTACTTCTTCATCTCCCGATCGCTCCATCGCATCTTCTCCCCTTCCCACATTCTCACTTTCTCCTATTCCTGACTGATGACTGCCTCCT
>JBEKEO010000265.1:0-3859 GCA_050013795.1 Bacteroidales bacterium | reverse complement strand
CAGAATGACATTTATTTATTTTTAAGGGAAGAAGTGATGGGCAAAGGCGCAGGAACTTTGCAGGATGCGAAGCTCCTGCGCCTTTGCCCCTTTTTACACCACTACCTGACCTGTCATTCCGAATCCCGCTCTTCAGGGGTGAGGAATCTCTATTTTCCAATTTCCTTTAACATCATTTATTTTCAACTCAACACCAGGAACATTCGCCCTGTCGTCTTATACGCGTTATCGTGCTCTCGAATTTTCGCTCCGTTCGCCCTGTCGATTTTTGACTGCCGACTGCTCCTGCCTACTGCTGACTTTCCAAAAATGTCCATTTTAAACCCTTCATTTCACAGCTTCGCCCTTTCACTCACATATTCTTTTAAAAAAAACATGAGCTACAGGGATTTATAAAAAATTAAAAACCGCCTGTTTAAACAGCTATTGCCTTATCAGCGGTTTTGATATGCTGTACCCGCGTGCGGCCAATCTCAACCAGGAAGCATTTATTGACATGTTCTATGACCAGCTGCAGTTTCCCTTTGCCATTATAACGCACTAAACGGGCATAATTTCCTTTGAACGGACCGGAAGAAATATACACTTCTTCTCCCGGCAACATGATAATATCAACAATTTCTATATTATCTGGCTTCAGTAAAGCAGTATGTATGGCTTTGATCTGAACTTCAGGGACAATTGCATCTTCACCGCCAAACCTGATAAACCTTGCCACTCCCGGAGTGGATAAAACTTCAAAGCGACGGGATGGATCTATCCTGACAAAGATATAACCAGGGAAAAGGGGCATTTCAACTTCCTTTTTCCTGTCGCTCCATTTCCTGAGCTGTTTCTGCAATGGAAGAAATGCTTCTATCCCCTTGCGGCTGAGCAAAGCAAAACATTGTTTTTCCCTGCGGGAACAGACACTCACAGCATACCAATGGGTCTTGGAAGAAAACATTTTTAAGGTTTACGCGTATTAATAATGTTGGAAATTTTGATTTCATGCAAATATCTAAATATTTTTCAGTATTTCGTTTTTTTTGATATTTGAAAAAATTATATATTTGTAGACGAATAAATAAAAAAACAGGTTAATATTAATTAAGGTTTTTTATTACATTAAATAGGGTACGCAATATAACATAACATTAAAAGAACAGTACCGGATTTTTCATTCTGTTGTAAAAACAGGATTTTTTGTATGTTTGCATCACTTAATATTGAATTAAACGAGAAATTATGAAACCATTAAAATTTTCTGCTCTTGTTTGCTTTTTCTGGATTGCAGTTAATTCCTTTTCATATTGCCAGACAGTCAATATTACCGACAGCACAATTGAGAATAATTCATGGTTTGCTACGGTAAATAGTGGCTTTTTATTATACGATGGTCATTTAAAGCAAAGCGATTATTTTCCTTTTCAAAAAAACTATCCAAAAGTAACTTCATCAAGAGATTTTCCTGGGGAAAGTGGAGTAGAAATAGGCAGACAAATATCTCCGGTTATTGGAATTGAAGCAATGCTGGAAGACGGAAACCTTATGGGAATGAATAAGGATTTAGACGAATATTTTAAAGCTAATATTATTACATGGGGTTTAAATATAAAAATTAGTATATTGCCTCTTATTAACCCAAATTTAAAATCAAGTAAAATTGATGTGTATGGAATTGCCGGCGTTGGATTGTGCGCATTTAAAACCATTGTGAGTTCAATTTCTACTAATCAATATATTTATTCTTATGGTTATGGTTTAAGCCATCAGGTGAAAAGAAGAACCCACGAAACAAGTATTCCTTTGGGGTTAGGAATAAAATACAGACTTAGTAAAAAATTTGATATTGGCGTTGAATCCGATTTTAATTTTGTCAATACCCGTAAAATAGATGCTTATAATGTTGTCAATAAAAATGCTACAAGTGATAAATATCTGTATACCGCCATAACGCTTACATATAAATTCCATTTATCTACTTCTAAAATTCCTAAAATTATTACATATGGCAACCAGGGACAAAAGCAGGATACTTTAGTTATACATGATTACAGTACTGTATACGTAAAAGATCTTTCAAATAATACTAAGGGGCAGAAGAAAGATACTACAACTGGAAATAATTATTCCACTACTCCTAATAACGTCCTGAAGAATGATACAACAAAAGGGAAAAATAACGCTTCTAATCCTGATGCAACGAAAAACAAAACCGGCCAAAACAAGGGAAATTCAACAAATCCGGCATCCATACAGGGATTATTCTTCACAGTCCAGATAGGGACATATAAAGAACAACCGGATCTTTCTCAATTTGATAAGCTTAATGAAATTGTTGTTGAAAAAGTAAACGACAAAAAATACAGGGTTACCTGCGGAATTATTCAGGATATGCTTGAAGCCAATATTCTCATGGAAGACCTGATAAAAAAAGGATATAAGGATGCATTTCTGGCTGCTTATAATAAAGGCAAAAGAATTACCATAGCAGAAGCCAAGAAAATTTATTATAACAATAAGTAATGCCATTGTGTATTTTAATTATTCCCTTCACAACCAAATATTGTTTTACTCTAATGTATAATGTATAAGGTGTTAAAAATTTTATATATTTGTCGACAGATTTTCTAAATAAAACTGATATATTCCATAAAAATATGCAGATGAATAAATCAAAATTACTTCCGTACTTTATTTTAATAATAATACTTTTTGCAACATCGTTTGTTAAGGCAAATACTATAACAACTGCCGGTAGTGGGAATTGGAACAGTACAGCTTTTAATGCCCCATGGCCGGGTGGAATAGTTCCAGCTTCGACTGACAATGTAATTATTGCTTCCGGTGATAACGTAGCCGTTACGGTAGCTATAACTCAAACAGGAACAGTGGAAATCCAAAGCGGAGGCACACTTACCGCTACTGCTGCCAATGCAACTGTCGGCCCCCTGACAATTGATATCGGCGGAACGCTTACAACTTCACGTATCTTGACTGTAAACGGAGTCACAACAATTTCCGGTACAATAAACTTTCAAACCACTGCCCGTGCAGATGCATTCAACGGTGATGTTACACTAATTAGTGGTGCAACATGGAGTGAAACTGTTGCTATCACTCCTTCATTTAGTGGTAACTTTTCAAACAATGCTTCAACCTTTACCGCATCTACAGGTGTGCATACTTTTAGTGGATCAGGGAAGACTTTCAGCGGATCGACCACTACTACAATTCCTAGAGTAACAATCACAGGCACATACTCAAATACAGGAACATTAACGGTTGCTACGGCATTAGCAGGCTCTGGAACCTTAACTAACGGAGCCGCTGGCACTCTTAATATAGGTTGCATTGCAGCTAACCTTACTATTACGGCACTCGATGCAAGTACACCTAATAATACTGTAAATTATAATAGAGCAGGGGTTCAAACAGTATTTGTAACTCCTTACTACAACCTTACACTTTCAGGTAGCGGAGCAAAAACTATAGGCGCTGTTTCAGTCAGCAACATTCTTGATATGACTGGCACAGCATCAGCATCGGCAGCTCCAACTTATGGTGGATCGGCTACTTTGCAATACGATCAGACAGCAACTACCGGACCGGAATGGATATCACCTTTCGTTGCTACAGGCGGAGTAATAATTAATAGTGGTACAGTAACACTTGGTGCTGCAAAAGTAATTGGCAATAACACCAGTATACCTTTGAAAATTGTTTCTAGTGCTACATTAACTCCGGGAGCTAATCTTTTAACCTTTGATGGCGATTTCATTAATGCCGGAACATTAACAAGTGGTTCTGGAGGAGTAACTATTACAGGAACAGTAACAGCACAGAATATTGCAGGCTTCACAACAACAGGAACTGT
>JBEKEO010000264.1:0-3942 GCA_050013795.1 Bacteroidales bacterium | reverse complement strand
CAGCATCAGGAGGAAGCGCATGTTCATCAGGAAGTGTTGCTGAATCGCATGTATTGAAAGCTATTTATGCTGATAACAAAAGACCCGCGATACGTTTTTCATTCAGTAAATTCAATACTATAGAAGAAATTGATAGTTGTCTGAAGATAATTAAAAAGATACTGGTATGAAGAAAACTATTGGGTTTTTAGGGTTAATTTCTATCTTTGGTTGTAAGACAAATCAGCCTTTGCAGACAGTCGCCAATGTTGATTTGAATAAATATCTCGGCAAATGGTATGAGATAGCTGCATTCCCTCAATATTTCGAGAGAGGCTGTTCATGCGTTACTGCAGTCTATAGTGTTTCAGAAAAGAAATACATTACAGTGTTGAATTCAGCCTATAAAGCTGAAGAAAAGAAAAATACAAGCATAAAAGGGAAAGCATTTATTGTAAAAGAATCTGGTTGTGCAAAGCTGAAAGTTCAATTCTTCTGGCCTTTTAAAGGAAATTATTGGATAATTGATCTCGCAGATGATTATAGTTATGCCGTGGTTGGCGACCCCAAACGTAAATCACTTTGGATACTTGCAAGAAATAAGAAGATGAGTGATGAAACCTACAATAAGATTCTTGAGGTGTGTAAGCAAAAAGGATTTGATATTACACAGCTGAAGAAAACAGATCAATCATGTATTAACTAAATCTATGTCCTATGGCAACAAGAGGAAACAGATGCAGGGTAAAAACTAAGAAAGTCGTATTCAGGCTTAGTTTACGGCAAAAGATGATCGTTGACAGGTATTGTTATGCCCATGACATTACGTTGAATAAATTTATCAAGGACTCTCTTAAAGAGTTTCTTGTGAATAATTATGACCTTGATGATGATAATTACGTGAGCAAGAACCAGCTTTCATTATTCGATTTTGAAGATGAAGTTATCGAGCAAGATGAGATGGAATCCATGCAATGTTATGCCTCTCAATTGCAGATGGCCTTGTTTTAGCCACTAAAAAGTTATTGTTTTCTGTTGTGAAACTTAAATTTGTATTTAGAAGGAAGCATTACAATTTTATTCAAATTAAGTTTAAAACAAATAGGTAAATAAAAAGTTATTTCAACCGGGTTTTCGTTAATCATAGCTGGTTTCCATAACGGCATAGCATCAATTATATTTTCAATTTCATCAGGCAAGTGGCCTGCCTGAAAACCTGTACCCTGACTTGATGAATAATATTCCTCAATATTTGATGCAGTTACCTTTCCAAGTGAATCAATAGATATTTTATATAAAATATCTACTTCCCTCATTCCAATTTCCTTCATGTCTTTCGGGAATACTCTTACATTATCTTCAAAATATTGATTCATATCATTCAATCCACCCTTAAATTGAGGTGGCTCAGAAATATCAGCAGGATATATGATTCCATTATCTTCTGTATAACTCTTGTCTTTAGATTCATATTCAATGCCATTCAAATCCTTATGAACGCTGGTGTCTCTTCTTGTAAAGTATTCCTTTTTCAAAGTTATATTTAATGAAATTTGGAAATTACTGAACTCACATGATTTTAGAGGAATATTATACTTGAAATTAAGACATACATATTTCTGTAAATTAAATCCAATACCTGCAAAACAATTAAATTGATTATGATATTTCCCTGTCAATGCTATCCTTTTAGTCTCACCAGATGATTGATAATTTGGTATGATCAATAAGGATTTAATAAGATATGAATATTGGCATCCAACCTGAAGCTTTATGAAATCCTGCATTGTGTATTGTGGAGATAACAACAAATCAAGATAAGAATTTTGGAATCTATATCTGGGGGCGTTTTGCCTGGCTCCGGCAAAATAATATTCCAAGCCTCCATTTATATCTATTTTCTTCATTATTTCTTTTGAAGCTAAAAGTCCAATTTGTGGTAAGGCAATATTTTCCATTCCTGCAGAATCAGTCTTTAATTTTGAGATATTAATTCCAGGACATATTATAAGCTTTATTGATTTATCTTTCTCCTGCGAAAAGGCACATAGGATAAAAAGAATAAAATGAAAAACTAATAGACTTGCTTTTTTCATAATAGTGTAATGAATTAGCTAATAAAATAAAAGCATATTTAATTTATTCCGGTTTCTGGTTATTTCGGGCATCATTCAACATCACTTTGCTTTTTCTTTGATTGCCCCTTAGCCCATTTCTCTTTATCAAAAAGGTTTCCATCCTCCGTATAGTTCTTCCAGTTTCCTGTCTTTTTGCCTTCTTTATAAGAACCTTCAATCTTGATCTTCCCGCTGTCATAATAAAATAAAGCATCTCCGTTTGGCTTGCCATCGTCAAATTCAAGCACTGCTTTTTTAACACCGTTCTCGTAATATTCCAGATATTCTCCTTTTATCTTTTCATCGTCATCGAAAACCATTTCCGCTTTTACTTTCGGTTCATCGTTATCATAATAGAATTTTGCAGCACCAATAACTTTACCATCCCTGTAATTAACTGAACTGGCAATGTTCCCATTTTCGAAATAGGTTTTAAGAAGACCATCTATCTTCCCCTCTTTTAGTGTGCCTTCAAATTTCAATTTCTTAGTGGTATCCTTAAAATGAAAAGCACCATCTTTCTCATGGATATGTCTGGAGGCAATATTCAGCTTGAATTTCAAAGAATCATATTCATTGATATATAGTTCTTCTGCCGCATTTTCAAACTTTTCTAATTCCTTATTAAAAAGTACATCTTCGTTATGCGCCACTACCAGGGATGTTTTAAACATTTTACCATCAGAAATAAGTTGAAATCCTACCTGCGAAAAACTTAGGATAAGGTCTTTGTTCTCGTGTATATTCTTTCTTTGTTCGGCATTGCTGTAGTAATAAAGGTGTAAATACATTTCGGGCATACGCACAAAAGCGGTAACATTTGATTTGCTTTCAAAGTTATCTCTGAATGAAGAAAACTCTTTATCCTTTTCAAGAGTCTTACCATTCGCGTAATCATCTATCATGTGCATCAGGGTGGAGGGAGAATTACTGAAGAGAACATAATCATCAATATACGTAAAGTAAGGCTTCGTAAGTTTCCCAAACAATTTCCCGAAAAACATTCTAAAGAATCCTTTAATATCAAGGTAATTTATCTTGTAATCCTTGTAATCAACTGTTTCAAACTTAAGTGGTGATCGTTTCATGACCTGTGATGCCAGATGATCCATGCCTTTCTTTGCATCATCTATATCTTTTGCTTGAATTAAAATACATACATCGCCTTCCTTTGCATTGGCAACAGGTTTAAGCTTTACAAACGCAATTTCATGTCCAATCCAGCTAAGGAAATCTTCCTGCAAGTCAATACGAAAAAGCTTCTCAGCTTTTTTGATTGTGCTGGCATAATCTTCCGCATCCTGCTTTTTTTCACTCGAAAATTCCGTTGTAATATTCTTATATAAATCATCAAAGTTGTCAAAACACATGGCAAGATAAAGAGCAGTCTTATCAGATGCTATCTTGTAGCCTTTAGCTTTTCCCGGGCTAATACTCACTAAAGCTTTCAGATAAGATGAAACACTGTCGGCAAGCGAAGTGTACCCTGTGAGGGTAAGTTTTTCATCCTCGAAACTAACATTGAAAGCGGAGTATTTAATGCTATGTGAAAGGGAATTTGCCATATCACTCTCTTCCGAGAGATAGACATTCATGTATTTAGACAATTGACTGTAATTAAAATAAAAATTAAATAGTTTGCTCGAACTTATTGCATCGGTAGCAGCATGAAACTGAATATTATTGTTCCAGTTATTCTTGTCTTTTTGTTTGATCGATTTTTCAATCAGGATAGGGGAGTAGCTTCCTACAAAAAGATTGTCAATAAAAGTAATATAAAGAACCTCGAGTGTTTTATTGTCAGTCAGTTCAATGATCTCATTACCCTGGAAATCTCTTTTCGACA
>JBEKEO010000263.1:0-3943 GCA_050013795.1 Bacteroidales bacterium | reverse complement strand
TAATTAAGATTAAGCCTGTTGAATATGTCAATATTAAATTCTGTTGTATCAGTGCGCGCTCCAAGATGAAAGACAAAAGTAACAGATGCGTGATTCTCCTTTAACCAGTTGAAAAAATCATTGCGGTGAACTTTCTGAACAAATGCTTTTCCTTCAAGATTTTTATTTTTAGAGGGAGTGGAAAAGTCATCTACAACAACGATTTCCCGATAACCTTTATTGTTCATTTTGTTCACCATGCAGCTTCCAATAAATCCCGCTGCGCCTGTTACAACTATCATAAATATTTTTTTGATAAGTTAATTAATAATGCGCTTTATCCCGTTTTTAAGTAAAGCAACATTGAAATTAATGATAAGACCTAATTTGTAATTTCCAAGCTTTAAATATGTTAACACTTGCGCAGTGTGGACATCGCATAATTCCTCTACAGTTTTAATTTCTATCACTAATTTATTTTCAACCAATATGTCAATCCTGTAACCGTGGTCTAATTTCACATCCTTATATACAATTGGCATTGGCTTTTCTTTCTCTACACCTAATCCGGCGTTAACTAATTCAAATAATAAACATTCTTGATATGCGGATTCTAATAAACCAGGTCCAAGGTTCTTATGAACTTCAATTGCCTTGCCAATTACTATATTCGATAATTCATTTTCTGTCATAAAGAGTAATCTTTGTGAGGCTTTGAGATTCTTTGTGAAACTTTGTGGAATAGCTATACACAAAGCTACTCAAAGGTACCACAAAGTTACTCAAAGAAATTATTCTATTCACAACACATTAAAATAATATTTGTTCAAAATATAAATTCAAATCCTTACAAAAATATCGTCAGCTAAGTGATGAATAATGCCTTGCTGTATTGCTTTTTTATACATGGTATCAACTGCATTTTTCCCTTCTTCACCAAGATCTATAGAAAATTTGTTTACATAGAGTTCAATATGTTTATACATCACTTCCTCATTCATTTCCTGTGCATTTGATTTTATGAAATCATAGGCTGAACGCGGATTTGCAAAAGCATATTCCACACTGCGGCGAATAACCCTGTCAACTTTTTTTTTAATCTCATCAGCTAATGAACGCTTAATTGCAATCCCTCCGAGTGGTATAGGCATTTCTGTTTGAGATTCCCAATATTCTCCCAAGTCAATAAGTTTCACCAAACCTTTTTGTCCATAAGTAAAACGATTCTCATGAATAATTACTCCTGCATCAACTTTATCTTGCAAAATAGCATCTTCAATATCGGAAAATAGTATTTCTTTCTTATTTGTTGCATCAGGAAAAGCAATGCTGAAAAGAAAATTAGCAGTTGTATGTTTTCCAGGAATAGCAACTGAATATTTCTTTAGTTCTGCAAGCGGTATATCTTTTTTACTGATCAGCAAGGGGCCACATTTATACCCCAATGCACTGCCTGAATTCAACAATTGATAATTATCCGAAATAAAAGCGAAAGCGAAATAACTTAATTTAGTTACATCAAGGTCATTATTGGATGCCCGCCTGTTAAGCTCTTCCACATCAGCTAAAATATAATCGAATGACAAACCCTCGGTATCAATCTTTCCATGAACCATTGCATCAAAAATAAATGTGTCATTGGGACAGGGTGAAAAGCCCAAAGTGATTTTAGATTTAGGATTTACGATTTCGGATTTTGTTGAACTCATTCTTCAAAGGGTGTTAATTATCCGCAATGCTGTTTCATTAAGTGTTTCAATAGCTAATCGGATATTCCAATTGCCTGTATTTCTTTCTTCAACATAATTCGATATAGAACGAATTTGCGCACATTTTATTTTCTGTGCATTGCAGATATATAAAAACACAGCCCCCTCCATTGTCTCAATATCGGGATGAAAGAGTTGCATCACTTTATTAATTGAATCGTTATTCCCATGCACAATATTCACAGTGATACCTTTTACCCTTGGCAGTTTCTGAATAAAGGCATTACAAATTTCAAAGTTGTTCTTAACTTTCCATATAGTTTTTTCAATGCTGCTATGACCCATATTACATTCGTCAAACTTCATAAATGAAGAACCATTCTCAGCACCGAGTTCCGAAATAATATCTGAATCAACATTCACCACATCACCTATGCTTAGCGACTTATCAAAGGTGCCGGCAATACCAAAATTGAAAGCATAATCATAGTTGTTAGTAGCATGATACTTGCCTAATTGGTAAGCTGTTGATGCAATACCAATGCCTGATATAAGTATATCAATCTCTTTATTATTATCCAGCTTAAACCGGGAGAGAAAATCATCTTTCCTTTCTATCAATTCCAATTGATCAACCAAAGTTGTGATCTCATTGAATGTTGCCGATACGACTAGAATTTTCATTATCTGTAATAAACTTATCTATAATTTAGTCAGTCAAAATGGCAATTCTATGATTCAATTATTGCTTACATTTATCAGAAAGTTGGAAACCTTGAAGTATTAATTTTTAAATTAATATCTCTCAAAAGAATGGAAGAAGGAACAATTAAACTCATGAAACATCCATTAATTGAAAATCCTTCTAAATTCATAAGGTTATAAGCATTTTCTCTATACGAAACATTACTTATATAATCTTTTGAAGTACATTTTTCAATTTTGTCGAATGTGGTGAAATCAAAAGCAGGCATTGACATAGGTTTTATAAGTTGTTCAGTTCCGTCTTTATCAATTCTGCAAAAAATTAAAGGAGATCGGTCGGCTGAGGAATCAAGAGAAGTTATCTCAATGCCATAATCAATATTCTTCTCTTTACATAACTCAATTAGTTTTGATTTTAAGCTACCTTCATCCGTTCCATTTTTATAAGAAACAAACAAATTTGACGGGGCCATTGCAGAAAATGTACCGCTGGCAGTAATTCCTATCCTTTTATGCCCATTTGAATATGAAATATTTCTAGTCGGAACTCTACTGCTCAATAAAGTTTTTAATTCTCCATTTTGAATAAGAGTCAATTCTTCAGTAGTAACAGTACCTTCATTATCAATATAACTGGTGCCTAATAGAGTTTTATTTTTAAAGTTTTCTAATTTAGGTTTATCTACTACAGAGAAATCTGAAGGAATTATTTTTGTCCCAATTCGCTCCTCAAGCGATTCTTTTTTAAGTAAAAAGGAATAATGCTCAGGGCTTTCAGCAATGGGTAAGCGTTCCGCAAATAAATTATTTTCTTTTCCCAAAAGAGCCATACTGAAAAATTTAGAAGAAGCTAAATCGCTTAAAATTACAGGACCATAATAACTATTTTTCTCATTTTCTAATTTGTTTAATTTAATAATATATTCTGCTAGTTTTTTACAACTATTAATTAAATTGTCTGATTTTGCTAAAAAATTTTTGGGATTTTTTTCATAAAATTCAACACTTTCATTTATAGGTTCTTTTGTTGTGGAATCATTATTAATGCCCGCTGTAACTGCTATTGATGAATAGTCCAAAGGAATTTTGCACATTGTTCCTTCTGTCGAAAGTAAGTAAACATAAACTCTAATTTGATTAAAATAAACTCTCGACATTGAAATTTCATCATAATTTTGGAAAGCAATAGAAACTTTCTTTACCAAATTTTCTACCTGTGATTGCTCCAAAAATTCTATAATGCTATTTTTTAAATATTTTACAGAATCTTGTTTTGTAAAATCAGGAATTGATGGCTTCTTATCAGGATTATCTTTAAAATAAGCTTTTTTATCAAGGTAATCTTTTACACAATTTTTAAAAGCAGTTTCAGTATAACTCCACAATGCTCTTCTTATTCCAATATAGTCATCACCCAGTGGCACTTCTATATCTTGTTGATTAGAAATCCCTAAATTGCTATTAGAGGTCGAACTTATAAAGTTTTCATCATCACAGTTGTAGTCACCCAGTAATATTCTATAACCCTGTGACCTGAAATCTTTTTTATG
>JBEKEO010000262.1:0-3986 GCA_050013795.1 Bacteroidales bacterium | reverse complement strand
CCACTTCTTGAAAACGCCATTGCCCAGAATATTCTTTATGACGAGGATATCACAAATAAGTACAAACAAAATATCCTGAACAATATTTCACCTGCTCATGGTATGATACAGAAAGGCGAGCGCATTATTTCAAAGGGTGAGCTTATTACTAATGAAAAATTTCAGGTAATAGAATCGATGAAAAAAGAATATGAATTGCAGCTTGGTTCATCTTCCAAATATTTTAATATACTATTAGGACAGATAGTACTGGTCTGTATCTCTTTTATTGTCCTTTTCCTGTTTCTCCTGTCATTCAGGAATGATATACTTGCTGATAATAAAAAGGTCTTAATGATTTTGTTGAATATTTTCTTCATGGTGCTAATTACAAGCATGGTAATTCATACTGATGTAAAATACCTGTATCTTGTACCGCTATGCATCATTCCTGTTATTATCCGTGCATTTTTCGATACGCGCCTTGCTCTTTTTGTTTACATAGTAACTATTATCATTATAGGGTTCCTGGTACCAAATAGTTTCGAATTTGTTTTCCTTCAGCTTATTTCTGGAATTATTGCTATCATTAGTGTTGTAAATCTGAGAAAGCGTTCTCAATTCTTTTTAACCACCGTTCTGGTTTTTATTACATATTCAGCAACATATACCGGTACAACACTTATGCAGGAAGGAAGCCTCTCCGAAATTGATACAACTAATTTTATTTGGTTTGCCGGAAGTTCTTTGATGATACTGTTCGCATACCCTCTTATCTTTATTTTTGAAAAGCTGTTTGGTTTTATTACGGATGTTTCGCTTATGGAACTTTCGGATATTAACAGCCGATTGTTGCGTGAAATGTCTACAAAAGCTCCTGCAACATTACAGCACTCCATGCAGGTTGCTAATCTTGCTGAAGAAGCTATTTATGAAATAGGAGGGAACACATTGCTGACAAGAGCTGGTGCATTATATCATGATGTTGGGAAAATGGATATGCCGCTTTATTTTATAGAAAACCAGGGAACAGGTATTAACCCACATGAAGAACTTACATCAGAAGAAAGCGCCTCCATTATCATAAGCCATGTAATTAAAGGTATTGAACTTGCAAAAAAACATAACCTGCCGGAACGTATAATTGACTTTATCCGCACACATCATGGCACGCGAAGAACACAGTATTTCTATACTCAGTTTATCAAAAACAATCCTGAAGAAGTAATTGATGAAAGTAAATTCAGGTATCGCGGACCTATTCCTTTTTCAAAAGAAACAGCAGTATTGATGATGGCCGATTCGGTGGAAGCCGTTTCACGCACACTGAAAAACCCTGATGAAGAAAGTATACATGCTATGGTAGAGAAAGTTATTAATACACAGATTGAGCAGCAACAATTTGTGAACGCCGATATTACCTTTAGTGATATTACACATATAAAGAAAATTTTCACAAAGAAACTAATGAACATCTTTCACATTAGGATAGAATATCCCATTTAAATAATAAAACTTATATTTCTTATATGAAGAAAGAGTACTATCTTTTTATTATTATCGCAATCGGATTATTCATGCGGATTATCTGGACAGGAGATATGGAATGGAAAGGAGATGAAAACCAGATGTACACAATGGCTCATGACGTAGTAAATAAAGGAGTTTTACCTTCCGTTGGAATGGAAAGTGGTGGCGGAATAGTTAATCCGGGAATGAGTGTAGCAGTATTTGCCTTAATTGCAGAATTCACAAGTAATCCGCTCGCAATGGACAAAGCGGTTCAGATTATTAATGTGATTAGCATTCTTTGTTTTTTGCTTTTTATTTTTCTAAAAGTTGGTATTAAGGAAAGAGAAATATGGCTTACAGGAATTGTACTTGCAGCTATAAGCCCGCTTGCAGTAATTTTCTCAAGGAAAATATGGGCGCAGGATCTATTGCCTTTTTTTTCATTCCTGATTGTTTTTTCAAATGCAAACAGGAATAAGGGATGGGGCGCTTTCCTGTGGGGCATTGCGGGGGCTATCATAGGGCAAATACACATGAGCGGATTTTTTCTGGCTTTCGGACTATTTGTATTCACGCTAATTCATGATCACTATAATAAAATAAGATTCCGATGGGTATATTGGATTGCAGGAAGTCTAATTGGAAGTATTGGCCTTATACCCTGGATATCGTTCCTTATTCACAATCCGCAGGTGACAAATGCAAGTTTCTGGCACATTTTTCAATTCAATTTCTATATATACTGGTTTCTTGATTCACTCGGGATTAATACATATTATTCCCTGCACAAAGATTTTTGGATGTTCATAAAAGAACCTGTTATTATAGGTATTCCAACCTACATTGTGGCAGTTGTGCATTTATTTCTTGTTACTGCAGGTATTTTTACATTGAGCAAAATAGTGGAATACATTTCTAAGATTTATCATCAGTTAAACCGGAAGACTTTTCTAAAACAATTATTTATTGAAATGAACATCACAAAATTTTACCTTTTTGCTGTTCTTCTCGGACTGGGTGTTTTCCTGACACTAAGCGGCACTACTATTTGTCAGCATTATCTTATTTGTGCATTCCCTTTCACGTATATTTTTCTTGCGAAGATTCTTCAGCATCATAAAAGACTTATGCTGGCTGTTATCATTGCTCAAATGGTTATCACGGTTTGTTTCCTGGTATATATACATAACAACAACGGAGCCATTCATGGTGATTATGGTAAAGCCTATCATGCCCAAACAGAAACCGGAAAATAATTGGAAATTTAAGAATTAGGTTTTATTTCATTCCTCCTTTGAATAAATAAGCATATTAAATCTCATTATTAAAGTAATTTCCTGCTAAACTTTCCTTCATTAAACAACAGGTCGATAATGCTTAGATTGGGAATAAAGCTGTATTTATCATCAAACACCTGCTTGTATCTATTGTGAACTAAGCTGCTTTTCTTTTTAGGTGAGAATGCATCCCGAAAATCAATTAAATGGAGAGATGGTTCTATATATCTTTCACTAAAATATATTTCTGTTTTAATCCCTATAAGTTTGCAAAGAATTGCAAGCATTTCGTTATTCAAATCTGAAAGGAATTTATATTTCTTATGATAGAAAGGCTTCAGATCATCGCGGTAATAAAGAAAGAAAGGGGAGGAGTTGTAGGCTGATTCTATGGCTCGCCAGTGAAGCTTTTGCCATGGCTGACTATAATCAATTTCAATATCTTTTACTCTGGTATGATTGCCATCAACCTTCTTAACAGGAATGCTAAGGGTAAGCTTTCCATTGGCGGTATAAATGCTGCAACGGTTTCTGTATGTTTGCTTGATATAATTCTCGAAAACATCAATCAGAATAGTCTTATACTTATTCAGGCAACTGAAGTATTCAATTGGAGGTAGATAAGCTGTGGAAAAGACAATAGTATCTGGGGAAATATTGCTCACAATTATCTTATCATTTTAAAGCAGCGTTTCCATCTTATCTTGTTAAAAAAGCTTCCATATTTATCTATTGAGAACCATATCATAATGGCTTTGCCAATGATATGATCTTCGGGAACAAAACCCCAGAAACGCGAATCATCGGAGTTATGTCTGTTGTCACCCATCATAAAGTAATAGTTCATCTTAAAGGTATAAATCCTTGCAGGCTTATCGTTTATGATACAGATGCTGTCGTTCTTAATAGTAAGCTTATTCCCTTCGTAAACGCTTATAATACGGTAGTACAAAGGCAGCGTTAGTTTATTGAGCTTAACACTCATTCCTTTCTTGGGAATAACCACAGGGCCGTAGTTATCCATATTCCAAGGGTAATACATAGACGAAGGAAAAAGGTTATTGGCATAAAGCCCGCTATCTTCGCACATTATCTCGCATTTGAGCACGTTGGGCAGTTTGCTTATCTTTTGGGCGTTAATGCGGGTGGTGGCTATGTTGTAACTGTATATTTCCATAAAGGATTCGCCTTCGGTGATATCATAATCATTTAGCTCTT
>JBEKEO010000261.1:1393-5388 GCA_050013795.1 Bacteroidales bacterium | reverse complement strand
GGAAAATCAATAAAGTCTTTAAAATTATGGTATCTGCCCCCGCCAATAAGGTCGTCTTTATGAGTAATTTTGAATTTTTTTATCAGTATCTTCAAAAGCCGGGCAGGGATTGTTTTGTCGAATATAAAGCGTACCGGTCTTCCCTGGCTCCTTTGCTTGAGGCTATCCGCAATCAGTTCCATAAAGCTTTTCGAAACATCATTATCTATATCAAGTTCTGCATCCCGGGTAAATTTAATAGTGTATGCTTCAAATGTATCATAACCGAAAATGGAGAAAATATCTTTCAAACAATAACGGATAATGTCATCAAGAAGAATGATGCATTTCCTGCTGTCAGTTTGCGGCAATATAAGAAAGCGGGAAACAGAATCGGCAGGTACTTTTATCAGGGCATAATTCCTGTATGCTGTGTCATCTTTCTTTCCAAGGCATATTGCAAGGTAAATGGATTTGTCCTTCAGCGCCGTACTATGTTCAAAATGATTGATCATAATAGGGAAAAGATTGGGGCGTACCTGCTCATGAAAATAGTTGTCGATGAATTCTCCCTGTTTTTTATTGAGCTGAGTCTCGTTCAGTATATAGATGTTTCTTTTCTCAAGCTGCTCCAGTATGTTCCAGTAAACATCAACGAATTGCTTTTGCTGGTGGATAACTATTTCATTGATTTCTTTCAACACACTTTTAGGGTCAAAACCGTCATAATCCTGTTTCTTTTCGGGGAAAGCCGCCATCCTTGTAAGGGTAGCAACCCTGACACGAAAGAACTCATCAAGGTTGTTTGAAAATATCCCGAGAAATTTCATCCTTTCTATAAGCGGCGTTGCCGGATCAACGGCTTCCTGAAGCACCCGCTGGTTGAAGTGCAGCCAGCTTATTTCCCTGTTAATGAAATTCGATAATGCTATTTTCTTTAACATTCTTTAATCGTTAATCTGTTTAGGGAAAAGCATAAAATTTGTTTTATGTTTGGCTTTTGATATTTCAAGCCAACTGTTGGTCTCAAAATCAATAGCGATTACGCCCGAAGTTGGGAGCAATTCGATCTGTTTGTCTAGGAAACGATTTGCACACTGGGTAAGCATAGGGTTATGACCTATGACCATCAATGAAATAAAATTATCGTCGGCACCGGAAATTACATCCAAAATATCATCATCACTTTTCTGGTAAATGTTTTTACTGACTTCTATTTTTTCTATCGGGAAATTAATGCCTGTAGCGATAATTTTGGCAGTTTCCCTGGCACGTTTGGCATGGCTGCTGATGATATGGTCAACAACAACATTTTTGCTTTTGAGTTCTGCTGCAATTTTTTTTGTGTTGTAAATTCCCTTTTCAATTACCGGTCTGTCGATGTCAGGAAGGTCAGGAAAATCCCATGATGATTTGGCGTGCCTTACAATATACAGAGTTTTCATACTGTCAAAATTATTAAGTTTTAATTGTAATGGTTTATTTTTTGATTTTGTTTTTACATTTTATCAACCACTTGAATGAAAAACCCTAAATGCATAAGCATTCAGGGCATTCCAAATAAATAGATTAAGATTAGTAAGCAAAAAGAGGGCAATCCTTCATCAGTTTATGCACCCTTGATTTTACGCTTTCAATCACTTTTTCATTCTCAATATTGCTGATAACTTCATCAATTAATTCAACTATCTCCGGCATATGTTCCTCTTTTAAACCACGGGTTGTAATGGCAGGAGTCCCTATGCGCAGGCCTGAAGTTTGAAAAGGTGAACGACTGTCGAAAGGAACCATGTTTTTATTAACAGTGATATCTGCTTTTACCAAAGTATTCTCAACTTGTTTACCGGTAATATTAGGGAATTTAGTGCGAAGGTCGATTAGCATCAGGTGATTGTCGGTGCCTCCGCTGATAACTTTGTACCCTTTGTCGACAAAGCATTTCGACATCAGCTTGGCATTTTTCATTACCTGGATGATATATTGCTTGTATTCTTCGGTTAGTGCTTCACCAAAAGCCACTGCTTTAGCGGCTATGACATGTTCAAGAGGTCCGCCCTGTATGCCCGGAAATACTGCTGAATCAATCAAAGTCGACATCATTTTAATTTCACCTTTAGGCGTGGTATATCCCCATGGGTTTGCAAAGTCTTTACCTATTATAATGACACCGCCTCTTGGGCCACGAAGTGTCTTATGAGTTGTAGACGTAATAATATGACAATAAGGGATAGGATCGTTAAGTTGTTTTTTTGCTATCAGCCCTGCAGGATGAGCTATATCAGCCATCAGGATAGCGCCTATCTTATCTGCTATTTCGCGCATGCGTTTGAAATCCCAGTCGCGGGAATAAGCAGATGCTCCGGCAAGCAATAACTTTGGCTTTTCCTTGAGCGCTGTTTCTTCCATTTTATCATAATTGATAACTCCAGTATCTTCTTCTACGCCGTAAGAGATAGCTTTATAAAGTATACCAGAAGAATTAACAGGAGAACCATGAGACAAGTGTCCGCCATGAGCAAGATTTAGCCCCATAAAAGTATCTCCCGGTTTAAGACATGCAAGGAAAACCGCCATATTGGCCTGGGCGCCGGAATGCGGTTGTACATTGGCATATTCAGCGCCAAATAATTCTTTCAGCCTGTCAATGGCGAGTTGTTCTGTTTGATCAACCATCTGGCAGCCGCCGTAATAACGTTTGCCGGGATAACCTTCTGCATATTTGTTTGTCATGCATGATCCCATTGCCTGCAAAACCTGCTCGCTGACAAAATTTTCAGAAGCAATAAGTTCAATACCTTCCATCTGTCGTTTTAATTCCTGTGCAATGATATTGAATACCTGTTCGTCTTTTTTCATGTGTTTATTTTTTTTTGTTTTTAAAGGTCACATGGAATTACTCATGTCTTGTTAATTTTTATTGGTATTCGTGAACTAAAGTTTCGCCATGAATAATCATTTACAGTTGTTGTGTGATTTATTGTTCATGGCTATTTCATAATAAGTAATGTTAAATAATGCCGTATTTTAGTCCTTCAAAATTATATATTATTTGAAATAATAATGCGGAAATAGCAGTAAATTTTTTATGAACAGCCCAAGATTCAATCTATGTAGAAGCTATAACAGGAAAATCAGATAAGGAAACCAGAATTATCTTGTGGTATTTACTAAGTTCTAATCTGATTTATGAGCAGGAGGTGTCCAAATAATTCCTAAATGCTTTTCAAGAGATTTTTCTATATTTTCTATGCTGATCATTTTAAGCGTGGAAACATCTATAGTAATCCCGCTTTTATCTTTATGTTTGAATTTTATTTTTTGAATATGAGAATTTAACTCTTTTAGAAAGCTTTCGATTGCTTCATCGCTCATTTTTACCTGTTTCCCTGAACCACTATTCATATTTAATTTATTAAAAAGCATTTGTCAAAAGTAGAAATATTCTATAATAATAAATGAAAATACAATAAATATTCCCTGAGGAATTTTTAGGATAGTACCCTGAATTTAAATTATTGAATTATCTGTTTGTTGTTTTATCATAATTCTTCGGTGAATTCCATTAGTTTTTTCCGGTATTCGTTAAATACATTTGCTCTCGAAACAAACCCTATATACCTGCTATCTTCAATTACGGGTAAATTCCAAAGGCCGCTGGTTTTAAACTTTTCCATTACGGTTTCCATATTGTCTGACAGATTCACATGTTCAGAAGGCAGTGTCATCAGATCTTTTACAAAGAGTTCGTTGTACTTTTCTTTCTGGAACATTACTTCCCGCACGTCATCGAGCATTATGATACCCATTAAATGAAACTGTTTGTCTATGACAGGGAAAATATTTCTTTTAGATTTGGTTATCACTTTTACCAGATCGCCAAGTGTCGAATCTACATCCACGGGAGTAAGGTTTTTTTCAATTACACGGCCTATTTCCATTTGTGTCAGCACCGCTTTGTCTTTGTCATGATGTACGAGGTCTCCCTGTTGCGCGAGCTTTTTAGCATAGATAGAATA
>JBEKEO010000261.1:0-1377 GCA_050013795.1 Bacteroidales bacterium | reverse complement strand
CTGTAATTTCAGCAATAAGGAAAATGGCGGTAAGAGGAGCCTGCATGACTCCGGCTATCAGCCCAGCCATACCTACCAGTGTGAAATTGCTTTCGGAAAGTTTTAGCCATGAGGATGAAAATATATTGATGGTTTTTGAAAAGGCAAAGCCTGTAACACCTCCCATAAACAAACTGGGGGCAAATACTCCGCCTATGCCTCCACTGCCGGTAGTAATAGCCATTGCAATTACCTTCATAACTAAAAGGATCACCAGAAAAAGAAGGAAGACCCATTGGTTATCGGAAAAATTATAAAATACGCTGTTGGCAAAGAGTTCATTAGTTTTACCGCTTAATATGGACTTCATCGCGGTATATCCTTCGCCAAAAAGCGGTGGGAAGAAATAAATCAATGCCCCAAGTAATATCCCGCCGAAAATGAGCTTTTTATATGGATTGTAAATTTCACTGAATACTTTTTCGACAAAGGCATTTGTCTTAACAAAATATAATGAAATAAATCCAGAAAAAATACCCAAAAGAATATAAAATGGAATTGCTACGAAATTAAACGTGTCTTTCAGTGTAAAATAAAATTCAATTTGTTTGCCCAGTAATAATGAAGAAACAATAGCACCTGTTACTGCTGACATTAATATTGGTATAATGGCAGAGGTTGTAAGGTCAAGCAAAAGCACTTCAAATACAAAGATCACACCAGTAATGGGCGCTTTAAAAATGGCGGCCAGGGCGCCTGAAACGCCGCAACCTACCAGCAGGGTGAGTGATTTGTAGTTCAGGTTAAAGGCCTGCCCGATATTCGAACCAATAGCAGCACCGGTGTATAAAATAGGAGCTTCCATCCCGACCGAACCACCAAAGCCACCTGTAAAAGAACATGAAACTATCGAAGAATAAGTATTGTGTTTTTTTATCTTACTGTTCTTCTTTGAGATTGCGTATAGTATTTTAGTAACGCCATGACTAATATCCTCCTTTACAAAAAATCGGATATATAAAACAGTGATTAAAATTCCGATGCCAGGCAGTATCAGAAAATACCAGTTAAGTCTTTCAATGCTTTCAGTTCCTCTTAAAAGAGACTCAATATGATGAACGGATGTTTTTAATATTACAGCACCAAGCCCTGCGATCAATCCAATGGCTATACTTAAGAGATATACAAACTGCTTTTCCTTAATATGTTTTGTTCTCCAGAAACTGAACTTTCGTATCAAACTAACTTCATTCATAGGGACAAATATATAAGATATGAACCAGAAACAAAATTATTTTTAGCTACTTTTGAAAATCACGAATAATAACCATATGATAAAGTTTGAAAAGTTTATATTGACCAATGGGTTGAAAGTCATTGTTCATAAAGATTCTTCCA
>JBEKEO010000260.1:0-3996 GCA_050013795.1 Bacteroidales bacterium | reverse complement strand
AGAAACATGGGATGAAATAATACAGCCTAAAAAGAATCTGCTGGATTTAAAGTTCGGCGAATTATGGCGTTACCGCGATCTGGTCATGCTCTTTGTCCGCCGCGATATTGTTTCTCAATATAAACAAACCATACTTGGGCCTATATGGCTGGTCATTCAACCGGTACTTACCACTTTTATGTTTGTGATCGTATTTTCTCATATAGCCGCCATGAGCACCGATGGCATACCTGAAAGCCTTTTTTATCTGGGTAATATTGTTTGTTGGGGATATTTCTCCCAATGCCTAACCAAGACATCCGCTACTTTTGTCAGCAATGCGAACATCTTTGGAAAGGTGTACTTTCCGAGGCTTTCAGTGCCTGTTTCCGTTGTCATTTCGAACCTTATCATGTTTGCTATACAGTTTGGGCTGTTCTTGGTATTGTATTTTATTTTTGCCTATAAAAGTTGGGGGGTTGATATTCGCCCGAATTATACAATATTGTTACTTCCGTTCCTTTTACTGATAATGGCTTTGCTCGGACTGGGCAGCGGTATCATTATTTCAGCTCTTACTACCAAGTACCGCGACCTGCAATACCTTGTCGCTTTTGGCGTGCAACTGCTTATGTATGGGAGCCCTGTCATCTTCCCGTTGAATTTTATTAAAGCAGACACTACATTTTATTGGGTGTTGATGGCTAACCCGCTTACGCCGATCATGGAAACATTTCGTTATGGTTTCATTGGAAGGGGTATGTTTAGCCCTATGCATTTGTTATACAGTTTCGTTTTTGCCTTAGTGATATTTTTCATAGGCGCCATACTGTTTAACCGTGTGGAAAGAACTTTTATGGATACTGTTTAATGAATATTGATGATTGATAATGTAAAATGGTAAATGTAAAAATGTCAAAAAATATATCAATTTTGACCTTATACATTTCCCGGCATAATTTTGATATAAATAATAATCTTTGATAGGCAATGTCGGCTGATTCAAAAAACAAAAACTTAATAACTGATTTGTCACTTCATTTATTCTGGGATGTGGACAGGCACAGACTTGATTGGGAAAAAAATAGGAAATTTATTATTCAGAGAGTACTGGAATACGGATTAATAAACGACTGGCAAATAATTTATTCATACTATGGTATGGATGATATTGCTAAAACTGCAATGACGATAAGGGATCTTGATCGAAAATCACTTTCCTTTATAGCATTATTGTCAAAAGTACCTAAAGAGAACTTTTTATGTTACATTTCGATACAGTTGACCCCGCGGCACTGGAACTTTTAGAAAACATCCAAAAGCAGCCTGTCTTTTCAGGATTGCGTTTGGTTGGCGGGACTTCCCTTTCCCTGCAGATTGGCCATCGCAAATCAATCGACCTGGATTTGTTTGGCACACTGCATAGTGATGAATATGCTATTAATAAAAATTTAAAGAAACTTGGATCGGTTAAATTGCTTAAAAAAACGGAAAATATCAATATTTACTTAATTAATAACATTAAAGTTGATATTGTTAACTATCCATATGAATGGCTCGAAAGACCAGTTACTTCAGGAACTTTAGTTTTAGCCGGCAAAAAAGATATAGCAGCAATGAAACTCTCTGCTGTTGCCGGCAGGGGAACAAAAAAAGATTTTATAGATATTTATTTTTTACTTCAAAAATTCAGCTTAAGTGAAATGCTAAGTTTTTATAACAAAAAATATCCTGACGGTTCTGAATTCATTGTTTTAAAAAGCCTGGCATATTTTGATGACGCTGATGCTGATGAAGACTCATTAATGCTTATACCTGTGAGTTGGGAAATGGTTAAAAAGAAAATTGCAAAGACATTGGAGAATTTTATTCATAAGAAAAATTGATGATTGATGATGTAAAATGGCAAATGTCAAAAAAAAATATTCAATTTTACATTTTCCATCTGCCATCATCATTTTGACATAAACTTATTTTAATGATTGACATTGACACCATTATTATTTTGCTTAAATGAATCAGCATAAGACAATTTCTCCTGAAAAGTGGTCCGCTTTCCCGAAAGGGCAGCAAATACTTATGATTGCGAATGAAATTAACAGGGTAAAGAACATACTGTTGAAAAATAACTCAGACGATATAAATAGTAGCTATGAAAGAGCGCTTGATTTAATTGACATTACAGTTCAGGACTTTAAGTGGGGAAATAATTTAAAGGAAATACTCAGGTGCAGGGAATTTATTGGGATGCTTTACTTTGAACGTAATTCATATTTAAATAATTTATTATTACATAATTTACTCCTGTTAAGTCCGGATGCATATAATATTTTGAATATAAAATGAAGATAATTAAAAAACCAGTAAAATTGCAGATCCTTTGGGAGAAAAGGGATGTGGATTTTACGGAACTGATGAAAGTGGTCGTGGATATTGAAAAAAGAATCCTGGCGATTGACGCTGAAATGCATGCTGATCTGGAAGAAGTTTTATTAAATAAGGGTTCGGAGCAAAAAAACTTATGGGGAGCAAATGTTTACCCGGGTAAAAGCACGGATGACCTTATTGAATATACTTCATTTATAAATATCAGACCTAATCAGAATAATCGTTCTATGGAAATTGTCAATGAATCTGTAAGAAATACTGTTAAGGAAATTATCTTACAGTTATTGAAATAAGAGCATTTTAAGTAATAATGATTGATGGTGGTAAATGTAAAATGTAATTACTGCGATAACGAATGACAATAAATGACGCCCGCAGGGCAAATGACAATAAATAAATTTGACATCATACATTTTCAGGTAAATATAGTTTTTCTATGTTTTAAATTTAAGAAATATTCTTTGAGTGACTTTGTGGCAACTTTGAGTAACGGAGTTTATCCCGATAAAGTCGGGATGGAATAGCTATACAGAAAGGTTCACTAAGAATCTCAAAGTTTCACAAAGATTTTTGTCATTACAGAAAATGAATTATCAAATATTGTTATTGGATACGCAATAGAGGTTCATAAGAATTTAGGCCATGCCATCATCATTTTGACATAAATGAAATTGGGATAAGCAGGGAATTGAGAAATAGGATAATAGGGGCATATGATAATAGATAATAGGATTATGGTGAATAGGAGTTAAATATAAATTTTAAAATATGGGAACTTCTTATACATTTAGCTTCGAGAAACTTGAAGTTTATAAAGAAACAAAAGAACTTATTAAAGATTTGTACATTATTACTCGTGAATTTCCCGAATCCGAAAAGTTTGGTTTGATAACACAAATCAGACGTGCTGCAATTTCAACAGCATCAAATATTGCGGAAGGAAATTCAAGAAAAACAAGTAAAGACAAAATTCATTTTATTAATATTGCATTTGGATCATTAATGGAAGTTGTTTGTCAGATTGATATTTCATTCGAATTAGGCTTTGTGAAATTGGATACAGTTAATAAACTTCGGGAAAGAATCGAAAGAATTGCCAGAATGATAAATGGACTTAGGAATTTTCAGGACAGAATCGGATAATAGGGTAACAGGATGATTGGTTAGTAAGAGGCCGAAAAATTGCTGAATGTCGCTCCTATAATCTTATTATCTCATTATCCTATAATCCAACTAAAGAGAAAATAAAACTTCGTGATGTCAGTTGCAAAATACATGGTTGTTGATAGGTTAAATAGATATTAGGTAAATTGGTTAATAGGATGATAGGATAATTGGATGTTAGGATGATTGGTTAGTAAGTGGCCAGAAAGGAGCCGAACACAAATCCTATAATCTTATAATCTCATTATCCCATAATCCAGGTAAAGAGGAAATAAAACTTCGGAAATGTAAGTAGCAAAATTCAGGTTGGTTGATAGGTTAATTAGATAATAGGTTAATTGGAGGATAGGATGATTGGGTTAGAGAGAAATTGGTTTATAGTCGGCTCAAAATTTGTTTCATACATTCACTATTATCTTATAATCTCATAATCCTATTACCTTATGATCCCTATGAAGATAAAAT
>JBEKEO010000259.1:0-4015 GCA_050013795.1 Bacteroidales bacterium | reverse complement strand
GATGATATCACTACCATACTTGAAACGGATTTCATCAATTGATTTAGGGCTCCTGTTTACACTTTTGTACTCGGATGGCCTGTAATACCACATTACCTTTTTTGGTGCGAAATAGAAGCCTATTGACTTTAACTGGCCTCTGTGCGGATATGTGTTGCCACTAATCCAGATCCAGTTACCGATTAATTCAATAATCAAACCATCAAGACCGATAACCTGGTTTATGATCTCAGGGTACTTGATGAATTCTTCCCGGTCTTCTTCGGTTTCATTTGAGAAATCAAACAAGGGGTTCTTTTGAATTTCTTCATATTCATTGTTGATTTCCTGCATGATTGCTGTATTCCCTCCCCTGTCGGGATGATGCAACATGGCTAATTCTTTGTACTTGCGTTTCACTTCATCGAGTGTCCGGCAATTGTAAAAATATTTTATGTTCATAATTATAAGATTTAGTTAATAATTTATTTCAGGTT
This sequence comes from Bacteroidales bacterium, assembly GCA_050013795.1. Lineage (GTDB taxonomy): Bacteria > Bacteroidota > Bacteroidia > Bacteroidales > CG2-30-32-10 > CAWHOW01. The sequence continues at coordinate 3,539 of JBEKEO010000259.1, read as the reverse complement.
ATGCGGTTCGGTCAGCACAGAGGCTGCCGCATAAAAAAAATATATCATTAATAAACCTTATGCAACCATTTGCCAAAGGATGCAGCGAAACGCAAGGTTTTTGACAAAAAAAATTTCACACACTAAAAAAGTAAAATGAGAACAAGTGAAAATTTTTTTGGCAAAACACGGAGTGCCTGACCTTGCGTGAGCGAATCCGATGCTATCTTCGCAGAAGGTTTTATTAATGATTACCGAAATATCAATTGAAAGAAATATCAAGGAATGTGTGGGATGAAGAAGCCAACGGCAGGTTAAACAGCCTTGAGCTCAAAACGAAGTGAAGGCTGCAATGAGCCCCTCGACTTGGCTCGGGGTAAATTCACGGGTTGCAGCCGGAACATGCCAAGCATCAACGGCGAGCCGCTGCGAGCGGAGCAAGGGTGGAAGACAGAAAAGCACGCAACGTAATGAAATGAAGTGAGGGCGTTGGCGACCTATGTAGGAACTACACAAGGGCTGGCGGGGGACGAGGTTTGTGGTATTGTGAACTTTAGAAAAATTTGTTACCTCGTCCCCCGACAGCCCGCAGCCCGCGGCGACACGCAGGCGAGCCAAAATAAGAAGCAGCCGCTGGACTGAAGGGGGCTGAAACGAATGAAGGCGGAATGGAATGAAGGTATGTGAGCTTGCGAACGGCTGAATGAAATGAAGCCGAAATGAGTAAAGCTCCCTGCAGGACAAAGAAGGCTGCGAGTGAGGAAGAAGGAGGAACTGCAAAAAGCATGACAGCCTGAAACCTATGGCGGCACTGCGCTTGTTTACAACATTTGAAGCTTACAATAAAAAACAAGGGCAGTGACGGGCTGGCATGATTTTTTGCTGACGACTAATGACGAACACATTACAAACCTGCGAGGATACAATAAAATCAACAGTGTTCTTTAAGAACGCAAAATGCGATCTTAAAAATTGAAATCATAAATTGTGATATCCAAAACAAAATATTAATTTTGAAAAAGATTAAAGTAAAACTAAAGTGGTCGCAAATTGCGACCACATAAAATATAAAGTATGGCGAAGCAGTATTTACCAATGTTACCGGATGAAACCATAATCACAAAAATTCTTCTCGTACGTGGGAAAAGAGTTATGATAGATTATGACTTAGCTGAATTATATGAAGTACCAACCAAAAGACTGAACGAACAGGTAAAAAGAAACATCAGGCGCTTCCCTGAACATTTTATGTTCGAACTGACAAAAGAGGAAAAAGATGAACTGGTCGCAAATTGCGACCACCTCAAAAATCTTAAACACTCACCTTTTTTACCACATGCATTTACTGAATTTGGGGTTTTACAAGCTGCCAATGTTCTCAATTCAGAAAGAGCAGTATTAATGGGAAACAGGATAATTGAAGTTTTTGTAAGTATGAGGGAGATGTTGGCTACACACAAAGAAATATTACAAAAGTTAGAGCAATTGATAAGAAACGATACAGAGCAAGACAAAAAAATACTTTTGATTTTTGAATACCTAAAACAGTTTGAGGAAGCTAAGCGTCAGCAATTAAAACAGGCAAACCGGAAAAAAATAGGTTTTAAGCCATCAGAAGAAGAAAAATAAATTCAGGTTTTTGTGATATGAAACTTATCCATCTTATTCCTGTTAATCATAAAAACGAAAAGCGGCTGCTTGTAAAATTTCCCTATGACGCTGAATTAATAGCGATAATCAGGAAAGTTGAAGGGGCTACCTTTAGCGCAACACATAAAAGCTGGCATGTGGCTAATAATCCTGAAAAATTAAAAGAATTATTCCGAGTATTTAAAGGTTTCGCTTCGGTGGATACTACTGCTGTTTTTGATAAGGTTCCTTTTTTTACAGAACAAAAGCCGGTGGTAAAATTGAAAGCCGGAAGGATTGAAGAAAATAATTCAGAAGTTAGAATTGAGAAGTTAGATTTAAAGAAGGAAGATGGGAAAGGTAGAAAGGGAGAAGTTGAGAAGGGGCGACAGGTCGACAAGGGGAATGGGCGAACAGGGGAAACGGCGAATGAAAAAGAAGGGGAACCGCTGTTTGATCCGGAGAGGAAAGGGCGGGTGGTGATGATGGAGATTGTGGATGAGAAAAAAATTATACTTCGGTTTCCGTTTGCAAAAGCGCATGTGGCAAAAGTGAAAACCCTCCCCTATTACACGTGGAATAAAGAAGGAAAATACTGGTCGTTTCCTTATACAGAAAATATTAAAAAAGAAATTGAAAATTATTTCAACCAGTTTGGGTTTGAGATTGAATGCAGCTTCAAAAAAACAAAAAACAAGGAATTAAAAGAAAAGAAAAATTATTCAAATGACAGGAAAATACCTGATGCATACCTGGAAAAACTTATACTGAAAAGATATAGCGAGAGTACAATACATACTTATAAAATTGCTTTCTCAGATTTTATAAATTATTTCAAAACAAAAGACCTGGAAGATATAAGCGAACAGGATATCAAAGACTATATGATATACATGGTTGAGAAAAGAAAGATTTCAGCATCGTTTCAAAATCAAATAATAAATGCGATTAAATTTTATTATGAAAAAGTATTAAGGCGGGATAAAATTTCATTTATTTACATAGAACGTCCTTTCAGGGAAAAGGTGTTACCAACGGTTTTAAGTGAGGAGGAAGTACAGCGCATTATAAACAGCGTTGATAACATAAAACATAAATCTATATTGCTGACAATTTATTCGGGAGGATTAAGAATAAGTGAACTAACGGCCCTGAAGTTAAAAGATATAGACAGGGACAGGAAAGTAATGATTATAAGGGCTGCCAAGGGAAAGAAGGACAGAAATACTTTGTTATCAAAAAAATTACTTACTTATTTGGATCCATATTTAAAAGAATATAAGCCAAAAGAATGGCTATTTGAAGGAGTGGATGGGGGCGCATATTCAGAGAGTAGCATACAATCAATATTCAGGGAAGCTTGCAGGAAAGCAGGGATAAAGAAAAAAGCAACAGTGCATACATTAAGGCATAGCTTTGCCACGCATTTGCTAGAAAGGGGAACTGATTTGAGATACATACAAACTTTGCTAGGACATTCTTCGAGCAAAACAACTGAGATTTACACGCATATTACTAGGAAAGGAATGGAGCAATTGGAGAGCCCACTGGATAATTTAGATTTGTAAAACATTAATTTCTATTTATCAATTAGTTATAAGTGATATTTTGAATAACTGCTACGATGAAAAAAAATTGGTGATTTATTTTGACGAAAATTATTGCAAATGAGGTATGTTATTTATTATATTTACGGTTTAAATGAAAAGTTATTTTATTAAAAATAAGATATATAAAGAAGCAAAATTGAATAACTGCTACGACTTAAACTAAAGTAGAAATAACCGCAATACAGCAACACATACGTTATGTGTAATTTATAATATAAAAAACTTTATAATATGACACCCATAGACAAATTCCTTGACTGGTTTAATAAGCAAGACATCAAGACAAGAGATGTTATTGCCTTTCAGGTACTCTGCCTTGCG
>JBEKEO010000258.1:0-4017 GCA_050013795.1 Bacteroidales bacterium | reverse complement strand
CAGTGTTAAGGAGTCGCCTTCGAGGAAAGTTATTGATAACATCCTGAACTATTCCAAAGCGTTGAATGTATTTAAACTGAAACCGGATGTTGAAACCGGTATTTTTATAGTGAACTGACAGTTGTATCAGATAAAAGCCGCCTGAATTACGGTTTTAATGTTCCTTTCTGATAATCCTTTGGGATTTCTTTTTAAATCATTCTATTGCAATGACTTAGATTGTTATTCATTTATCTTACTGATTAAGAAAATGACTTTTTAGCTGTTTATTATCGTCATGAGGTTGTATAACCACAACGTGAGGTTGTGCAACCACGGCGTGAGGTTGTGCAACCACGACTTGAGGTTGTGCAACCACGACCTGAAGTTGTGCAACCACGACTTGAGGTTGTTCAACCGCGACCTGAAGTTGTGCAACCACAACCTGAAGTTGCGCAACCTCGCCCTGTAAATGTTCAATTTCGCGTTGAAATCGCACTTTTTCGTGCTGAGACCACATGGACTCGTGTTGAGTCCATACGGACTCATGCTGGGTCCACTTGGACTCATGGTGGGTCCATACGGACTCGTGGTGAGTCCACGCGGTCTCGTCTTGATAAAATTTGGTTTCCCTACTATATTTTTGCCTTTTTTAGTGACACAGGGAAGGATAAAATTGTAATTTTGGGGAAAGTAATTGAGGAAAATGAGGAATAAGAAAAATGTCAACTACAATGACTGATTAATTATTTAAAATATGCGCAGAGAAGAACGTTTTAAAAAATTCATAAAATACTTTAGTATCCACCAGCCAGTAGCTGAAACGGAACTTAAGTATAATAATCCTTTTCACCTGCTTATAGCGGTAATCCTTTCAGCGCAATGCACCGATAAAAGAGTGAATATTATTACTCCTCCCCTTTTCAAAAAGTTTCCCACACCCGAAAAACTGGCTAAGGCAACTTATGCCGAAGTTTTTAATTACATCAAATCATGCTCATATCCAAACAATAAATCGAGACACCTTGTAGAAATGGCTAAAAAGCTTGTTTCCGATTTCAACAGCAAACTGCCTTCGGATGTGGATAAGCTGCAAACGATACCGGGGGTGGGCAGAAAGACTGCCAATGTAATTGCTGCGGTTGTTTTTAAAAAACCTGTTATGGCAGTGGATACACATGTGTTCAGGGTTTCTGCAAGGATAGGGCTTACCATTAATGCAAACAATCCTCTTGAAGCGGAAAAACAACTGGTTAAATATATACCCGAAAAGTATATTTCAATGGCTCATCACTGGCTAATACTTCACGGGCGATATATCTGCATGGCGCGTAAACCAAAATGCGGGGAATGCGGGATAAAAGAGATATGTAATTATTATAAATCATCGCTTAAGAAAACAACAGATAAAAAGTCTGCACAATAAATTATTCTCATTTTTCAAACAATATTTATGCTATATTTGAAAAAAAATCTGTAATCAATTTAACACTTATATATTATGAGCAAAGACAAAGAAAATAATAAGGAAATTAAAGAAAACACCGAAAAAAATAAAGCTTTACAGCTTACAATGGAAAAGCTGGAAAAAACCTATGGTAAAGGAACAATAATGAAACTTGGCGACCGTGCAATTGAGAATGTTGAATTTATTTCAACCGGTTCGATAGGATTGGATGTAGCCCTTGGGATTGGCGGTATTCCCAAAGGAAGGGTAATTGAAATATACGGTCCCGAGTCATCCGGTAAAACCACACTGGCTTTACATGCTATTGCTGAATCGCAGAAGAAAGGAGGCATAGCTGCTTTTATCGATGCCGAGCATGCTTTCGACAGGACCTATGCACAAAAACTGGGAGTCGATACGGGCAACCTTCTTATTTCACAACCCGATAATGGCGAACAGGCGCTCGAAATAGCTGAGAACCTGATACGTTCCGGAGCTATAGATGTCCTTGTTATAGATTCCGTTGCCGCTCTTACTCCCAAAAGCGAAATTGAAGGCGAAATGGGCGATTCAAAAATGGGGCTTCATGCCAGACTTATGTCGCAGGCATTGAGAAAACTCACCGGCACTATCAGTAAAACAGGCTGCTGCTGTATTTTCATTAACCAGTTACGCGAAAAGATAGGCATCATGTTTGGTAACCCGGAAACTACCACTGGTGGTAATGCTCTTAAATTCTATGCATCAGTCAGGTTAGATATCCGTAAAACCAGCCAGATAAAAGACGGTGAGAATGCCGTTGGAAACAGAGTAAGAGTAAAAGTGGTGAAGAACAAAGTAGCTCCTCCATTCAGGATGGCTGAATTCGATATTATTTTCGGTGAAGGGATATCTAAGATTGGCGAGATCATTGATATAGGTGTTGAACACAACATAATCAAGAAAAGCGGTTCATGGTTTAGCTATGGAGATACTAAACTGGCGCAAGGAAGAGATGCCGTTAAGCAATTGCTGCTCGACAACCTCGAGCTTACCGAAGAACTGGAAGGTAAGATACGCGAAGCGCTTGCAAGTAATTAAGAATAATGATTAAGTCCCGAAAAATTGCGGAACTTCTTTTTAAGTCTATTTTATAAACAGTTTTTTAAGATATGAAATATTTATTAGTAGTATTTGTTTCGTTATGTATTTCTTGTTCTATTGTTTCCTGTGGAGGGAAAGGGACTAAAAGTAATGTAAAGAAAACTATAGTATCTGATTCTATTTCACCTGAAATCACAGCACTGAATGCAAAAATACAGAAGGATCCAAATAACCCCGAACTTTTTAATCAAAGGGCTGAACTATTGGCTCAAAAAAATAAATTAGATGAAGCGCTTGCCGATATCAGAACAGCTTTGAATATTGATTCATCGAAAGCACCGTACTATTTAACTTTATCCGATGTTTATTTTGCACAGGGGAAAGCCAGGAATTGCAAGCAGGCAATTGAAAAAGCACTGACTCTTGATCCTAAAAGTGTAAATGCTGATTTGAAGTATGCTGAATTGAAACTGTATTTCAAAGAATACAATACAACCTTTGAATACATCAATAAAGCGCTTGAAATAGATAAAATAAATGCGAAAGCATATTTCATGAAAGGCGTTGCATACAAGCTTACAGGCGATACTATAAAGGCTGTTTCCTGTTTCCGGACGACCATTGACCAGGATCCGAATTACTATCATGCATATATGGAACTCGGCCTCTTATTCTCTATGAAAAACAACAGGCTTGCGGTTGACTATTTTGAGAAAGCTTTAAAACTAAATCCCAAAAGCATTGAAGCAAGATACGGACTGGGCATGTTTTATCAGGGAAACGGAGAGATTGACAATGCTATTATGGAATATGATTCCATACTCCGTATAGATCCAAAATTCAAGATGGCGCATTTCAATCTTGGTTACATCCATATTGTGTATATGAAGGAATACTCAAAGGCTCTGAAACATTTTACTGATGCTATTGAATGTGATCCTAAATATGCAGAAGCATATTATAACCGTGGCTATACATATGAACTGATGGGCGATATTCAGAATGCAAAAAAAGATTATAATAAAGCCCTTGAGATTCGCACTAATTATCAAAAAGCTATCGACGGGCTAAACAGGATCGATAGACATGCAGGAGCTAAATAAAACACAAACACTTAATAATTTTTTACTTAATATTATTTATTTATGAAAAGAATCACAATCACATTATTCATTATTGCAATTACTGTTATTGCTAATGCACAAGCTAGGATGACGCCTGAACTTCTTTGGAAATTTGGCAGGGTAAGCGAAATGCAGGTTTCCCCTGATGGCAAAACAATTTTATACGGAATTACATATTATAGCCTTACTGAGAATAAAGGTGCGCGCCACCTATACAAAATTCCTGCTGCTGGTGGTACTCCTGTTCAACTGACAAATGCAAAAGGCAGTGATTATAATGCAATCTGGAGACCGGATGGTAAAAAGATAGGATACCTTTCCGAAGAAAGCGGTAGCTCACAAATATGGGAAATGAATCCTGACGGCAGCGGAAAGATAAAGATA
>JBEKEO010000257.1:0-4501 GCA_050013795.1 Bacteroidales bacterium | reverse complement strand
CCCTTTTACTGTAGTTCTTCAATAAGGTAAAATGAAATATGGAATATAGCTTAGTGTTTCCGGTGAAAACAGCTAAACAAAGCGTCAACTCCGCACATCAATAGCCCGAATGGAATTTATAAGGACGAAGATGTGCGGAGGTTTTTTTTATCAGACTTTTTCGGAAAATCATTTTTCTCGTCATTAAGAGGGATCCTGTTACATCACCAGCGCATCAGCAACTATTTCGCTTACTGTTTTGATTTCTACATTAAGGTTATATTCTTTATTCAATTCCATCAACTGATCTATACAGTTATGGCAGGGAGTTGCAACAACTTTCGCACCTGTTTTCCGAATTTGTTCCGCTTTTATTTTCCCGGCTTTAATTCTTCTTTCGGCATATTCGCCCATGGCAAGCATACCGCCACCACCTCCACAACAATAATTATCCGTGCGGTTCGGTGTCATTTCAATAAAATTTGTTTTATTTTCTTTGATATAAGCAGCAATCACTTCTATGATAGAAAGAGATTCTGCCGAATAATCTTTTCCTATCCAGCGTGGCCCTTCCCACCTGAAAGCCCTGAAACCATGGCCGCATTCCGCTAATGCAATTTTATGCGGATGTAATTTTTTAATTTCATCAAACATTCTTTGGGTTAAAATCTTTGCGCCTTCATCATCGCCTGAGAAATAGGAATAATTGGTAACATCGTAAACATTGGTTGATAAGGTCCAGCTCTCTTTTGCTGCATAAAATATTTTCGCCACAGCGCTTATGGAAAGCGGAAAGAATTTGGGTTCACGCGGATTCAATGTGTAAAGTATATTTGTTCCCTCTTTATCCATAGGGATTGCAGCAAGTGGATCGCTTACCTCCATTTGCAGGTCTTCTTCAAGCCATTTAAGGGTATCAATCAATTCATCACGCTTAATGCCCATATTATTGCCTGTTTCTAGCGCAGTATTAATTGTGGATTGAAGCCCTTTTGGCACTTTCTGCACTTCAACCAAAATGGAACGGGCAGTTCTGATAAGAAAAGCAATGTCTACGCCGATGGAGCAATGTTTGGTACATCGCCCGCACATCGAACATGAACCGAAAGCCAAATCGGTAAGTTCGTCAATAGTTTGTTCATCAAAATTTCTGGCGCCGGTTAATTTCGGAATTAATCTTCCAGCAAGTGTATGATAACGGCGATAAACAGATGACAAAACATCAATCTTTTTCCCCGGGATATAATTTGATTTTTGCTCGCTTAAATAATAATGGCATGATTCGGCGCACAATCCACAATGCACACAGCTGTTAAGATGGGTGATGAGTTTACCGTCAAGTCGTTTGGCTAATTTCTCCAGCGCTTTCTTCTGACCTTCACTTAATGTATTCCTGTTTGTCATCACCGTTTTCATTTAACAGGCCAAACACCTCTCTTGCCAAAGAATTTTCCAAGATGTATCCTTGAAGTAAAAAAGAATATTGAGTGTCTTAGCTTACCAACAGGCATGTATATGAATAATACAGCAGAAAATATAAAAAGCAATGAAGAAGAAAACCGAAAAAATAATGTTACCGCTGTTATGATCTGAAAAGCGGTAACAAACATATTACTTATATAATCATCGGGATTTGAAAGTTGCCGGAGTTCTTTCTTCAACATTCTTTTTATTAAAATACTTATTCCGCAAATGCTTGCTAATGCAATAAAAGCCGCAGACAAATAAATTAAAATATCATATGTCCGGATATTAAAAAATAAAATGATCAGCCAGAAAAAACTAATGAATGTTCCTATATGAAAAATCATGCCGGCTGCATAGGTTGGTAAATGCAGGTAAGCTGATTCCTTTTTTACAGGCGACATTGCACCGGTAAACGAATAAATTATTGCTGAAACTATATTTCCTTTTGCACGGGATGGATCAGCTATCCCTTTTTTGAAGATGACAGCAAACAAAAATCTCAATGCAGAAATAATAAAAACAAAAAATCCTGCGGCAAGTATCCAACTGCTGATTTTCATTATTAAGTTCTCTGTTTATATTTCCATTTATTACACGCAGCCGTCGGGCTTAGGCAATCCTGCAATTTTGCAGGCGCCCTTTGCAGGTCCCATGGGGAATAATTCATAAATCTCTTTCAGGCGCACATTTGTCGACTGGCACATATTGCGTATCATCGGCGCCATGGTTGTTTCAATCCAGTGATTTCTGATAAAATGAATAATAGCCCAGTGTTTTTCATTTAATTCACCCGTTCCGTCAGCTTTCGCCAGCAGCGTTGCCACTTCATCATTCCATATTTCAGGCTTCTGCAAAAAACCATCACCGTCAACTTCAAATTCTTTTCCCTCAATTGTTATTATTGCCATAAAATTATTTTTTGCTTATTGATGCTATTTCTTTCACTGCGTCAATGGCAGTATTGATATGTTCTTCTGTATTAAACGGACCGATGCCAAAGCGCACTGTTCCATGAATTTTATCAGTTCCCAGTTGCTCGTGAACAAGCGGAGCGCATTGCAAACCGGTTCTGCATGCAATATTGTGATCAACGTCAAGCATGGTTCCCACTTCGGCTGCTTCAATTCCTTTAATATTAAAACTTAAAACAGCAATTTGATTTTCTTTATTATCGGCGCAATAGGTAATTACATTTTCAATTTTCTGCAATTCTTTCCGAAGCTTATCCCACAATGATATTTCCTGTTTGTGAACATTTTCAATGCCTTTTTCTTTTAACCACTTCTGTCCCGCTAACAAACCTGCAATTCCTATAATATTCTGGGTTCCACATTCCATCCGGTAAGGGAATTCATCAAGATGAAAACTGTGTGCAGACCGAACGCCTGTGCCTCCAAAACGCGAAGCTTTAATATCAACATGATCCGCAATGCATAAACCACCAATACCTGTGGGCCCCATTAAACATTTATGACCGGTAAATGCGAGCATATCTATGTTCATAGCCTTCATATCTATTTTCACAATTCCTGCCGACTGGCTTGCATCTATTGCAAATAAGATTCCGGCTTTCCTGCAGTATTTGCCAACTTCAGCAATTGGCTGTACAGTACCAATAACATTCGATGCATGATTCAGGATAACCATTTTCGTGTTTTTCCTGAAAGCTTTTTTTACATCATCAGGGTTGATATATCCTTTCTTGTCAAAAGGAACATAGGTAACTTCTATAACACCATCATGCGTTTTATGATATAGCGGACGGAGTACAGAATTATGTTCAAGTGTGCTGGTTATAACATGATCGCCTTTGCTGAGGGTTCCGTCAACAATCATATTCAGCGAATCGCTTGCATTATAATTAAAAGTAAGACGGTTCGGGTCATCGCCGTTAAAAAATTCAGCAAGCATTTTCCTTGTGGCATAAACTGTTTCTTCGGTAGCAATGCACATATCATATCCGGAACGGCCAGGACTTACCCCATGATTCTTATAAAAATCAAACATGAAATCATACACCTCTTTAGGCTTTGGAAAAGCTGTGGCGCTATTATCAAGATAAATCAATCCCTCCATAAATCTTTTTTTTCATTCATATCAATTAAAAACCACGATGATTAAGGACAGCAACAGGTATTACTATCCTCCCTTGTTAATTCAATGATAAAGCCAGAAACTGCATTTGTTATTATTTTTTCAGTTGTGGGCACAACTATTTTTTTTCTTTCTTTAAAATAATTTCTGATTTCTTCGCTGCAATTTATAGTCAATATATAATTGCAATCCGAAAGCATACCATAAACTCCGGCAACATATTCTTTCGCATTAGCTTTTAAAAATTTGTTCTGCAGAAAAGATTCTTCAATAATTTTCCCGGATTCAACATTAATAATTTTAAAAAAATCAGAAGCCTCAAAAGTTTCAGTAAGATGTATTTTATCGCTGGTGGGTATTGCTAATGTAAATTTCATATGATTTTATTTTTTTGAATGCGTTTATCAGGAATCCATTGCCTGCAAAGTTCCTAACTATTTAATTCTCCCTGCTGAAAATGTCCGTGATATTCAATGTAGGCTCTTGTGATTTAAATCACATTAATCTATGTTGTTTAGCAAATAAAAGTGTCGTCTCAATATTTTTTCAGACCTTTGAATAATAATTGAATTCACAGGAATTTAAGACAATATGAATTTATTTGAGAATACTGACAAAAGCAGTTGTGTTGATTGTAAGGACAAATCGTGTGCGGTAACTGTACTTACTTTGAAACAGCTCGAATTGCTGAATAATAACAGCAAAGAGGTTGAGTTGAAAAAAGGGGAAATAATCCTGCATTCAGGAGCTTTGAATTCGCATATCGTTTATCTGAAAACAGGTTATGTTAAAGAATACATCATTGGACAAAACAATAAATCCAGAATACTTCAAATCATAAAACCTCATTCTTACCTGGGGTTGCATTCGCTTTTTGGCGATAAGGTAAATCATTACTCCTATTGCGCTCTTGTCGATTTAAAAATATGCTATATTGATATTGATATTTTTAAGCGACTGG
>JBEKEO010000256.1:0-4088 GCA_050013795.1 Bacteroidales bacterium | reverse complement strand
TTGCAATAACTGTGACAATGTGGGTGTGTTTAGGCTTACCATTCTCAAGAAGTTGTTTATAAGTAAGCAACATGGAAGAACCTGTAGCCAGCATAGGATCAGAAATAATTAAAATTTTATCCTCTATACTTGGGCTAGAAGTATATTCAATCTGGATATCAAATTTCCCGCTTTTATGATGGTGTCGATATGCTGAAACAAATGCATTCTGGGCTTTATCAAAAAAATTCAGTATTCCCTGATGAAGAGGCAACCCAGCTCTTAGTATAGTTGCAATAACAGGTTGTTCCTTAAGAACTGAAACTTCGGAAACGCCAAGTGATGTAATAACTTCACGCTTAGTATAGTTAACTTGCTTACTTACTTCATATGCAAAAATCTCACCTATACGTTCCATATTCCTTCGGAAACGCATGGAGTCTTTTTGAATTTCAACATCCCTGATTTCAGAAATGAATTCATTAAGTATAGAGTTTTGAAGGCCTAAGTTATTTATCATAATTCGAAATTTTCAGATTCGGAATTTCTTTTTCAACCGCTTGATAAAAGTAACACTTTTTGACAATATCCAGTTCAAATCATTTTTTTTATACTGATGATAAATACATTCTTTCGCCCCGAAACTCTTATAGAACCTGGCAAGGTTAACATCATTCGAACCTTCAAAATCTAATGTCAGGTTGTATTGCGCGTTTTCCCTGATGAAACTGTCGATTAGGAACGACATAGCTCCCATTGATTTTGCTTCAGCATTAGTAGCGGAGAAAAGAAAAATAACTTTCCTGTTGCTTTCCACAAAAACAGCACCTGCACAAATCTTCTTTTCCTTTGTTTCTATACCCCACACATGCGCTGCCTTTTTGTAAATACAAAGATTGACAAGCTTTTTAAGTGTTAAATAATCATTATCTTTGAAAGTATCAATTTCTGTTCCTTTATTTTGCCTGAAAATATTAATGATTTGGTCGATATCTATATTCTTCGTAATTGAAAGCCCTGCATTTAATGCCTGTTTGATATTTCTTTTTATATTATCTGAATAATTGCGGAAGATGGTATCATATGAAGGAATAAGATCCAGCTCATGCGTAAGGTTAGGCTTGATGTTGAATTTGCTTTCATCAAGTTTATTAAAAGTATTCAGATTAATTTCAGCAAACTTGTATTTGTCAGGAATATTGCGAATGAATTCTTCAACAATATCTTCGCTTAATTTACTTTTTGAAAAAACTCCGAGTTGCTGAGTAAAAAAAGGTTGAAATAAATAATTGATTCCGGATTTTTTCCTTACAGTAAGCGGGAAAACTCTTTCATAATCATTTTCTATTAAAGCTTCCCACCAAGGACATACTATATCAAGATACCATGAATATGCATAAACAATTCCATTGAAAGAACTAGCAATGCAATCGTCCCATTTGCTTCTATCTATTTCTTGGTATGTGAGATATTTAATCAAATTGATTGTAATAGTCTATTATCATGGCAATGCAAGCTTTATCATTTCTTCATAAACTGTATGCCAACCTATCCATCTTTTTTCGTTGTTGAGTGATTCGTTATGCCAAAGGCTGATAAATGTTCCATTCATTGCTTTTACTTCTTCAATAAGAGGTTTAATATATTGCATGGCATCCAATGCGGAAATGTTCTGATAATCACGCAATGTGCCTTCCATAAATGCGAATGGAAATAATTTCAGGTTTGTTTCTGTTTCAAGATCGAGATCATAAAAAAAGAATGGATCACAAATGCCGGCCCTGAATCCCGTATGTGACGCATATCCCAATGAATAATCTTCTTTAATATCCGCTTCAATAAGATTTCTGAATGTTGATGGGAAAGATAATTTTAAAAAATGCTGCCTGCTGCATACCACTTCACGGTTCAATACTTTAGAAAGCCGGTTAATTTCAGTAATAAGTTTTTCCGGTTTATTATTTGAAGCAAATGATGGGTGTATTCCCACATTGGCATAATCAGCAATTGACTTTATTAACGAATGAAACTTCTTATTGAATACATGAATGTTTTTATCATACTGGCCATAATCAGCAAAAAGGATAAAGTAAATAGGGTTAAGATTATATTTTTTTAATAATTCAAATTGAAAGCTGAAAGTATCAAAAGGGTCTCTTTTAATGCCTGTCAAGACTTTTGTCCTTTCGGAGATTTCTTTAAAGTTGAGTTCGAACAGAGATTTCATATATCCTGCAATTGTGCGTACAGGCCCCTTCTGCCTGTATGCCCATGCACTATCAATATCGATGGTAGGAATAAATTTATATTTTTTTTGAGGCTTAATAAAATCAGGATATTTTGAATTTATCAATTGATACAATTTGTTTGCCCAAATATTTACAACGGGTTTTTTCAAGAAATTAAGATGAAAAGCCATGCTCTCAACAGCATCAAACCTATCATAATTATCCTTTTTATATGGGAGATACTCTTCATATCTTGTGGTCATGTAAAAAGACGCAGCAAAGGGGTCAAAAGGGATTACGGAATTTTTATAAACCGCAAAAGGGCATTTAATTCCTTCGTAAATAACAAAGTCGGAACTTTGCTGTTTAATACCGTTTTCAAAAAGAAGATTGGAGGAATAAAAGAAAATTTCATCATTAATCTGCTGGAAAGAATAATTTATTTTAGGTCCATCAAAAGCTTTGAAATCATCAATATTGCTGGTTAACCGGAAATCTACATTCAGCAGGTCGCGGAAAATCAGGTTAAATATATACTTAACCCTGTTGTTGATCTTATGCGTATATATCAGCAACATCAATTATTTTTTATTGAAATTTTTATAAATTTCTTTACAAATGAACTCAGAGGCTTTACCATCTCCGAAGATAGATGCTGTTGTATTTATTTTTTTATTCCTGAAGAACTCAAACGCTTTGGTGATCTTTTTAGTATCCGCATCACAAACCATTGCAGCGCCTGCTTCAACAATCTCCACCCATTCGGTTTCGGAACGTAAGATAAGACAAGGTTTCTTATAAAAGAAGGCTTCTTTCTGAACACCGCCTGAGTCGGTCAAAATCATCAATGAATTCTTTTCCAGTTGTATCATGTCAAAGAATGATACTGGTTGAATTATCTTTATTAACGGGCTTTTGAGTATGGCGTCCATTAATTTCTTTTCCAGTGTTGTTTCAAGTATCTTTGACGTTCGCGGGTGAAGCGGAATTACGATACTCAACTTATTTTCCTTAGTAACATTATGAATAGCTTCAACTATTCCATTTAGCCTGACAGGGTTATCCGTATTATAATCCCTGTGAATAGTGGCAAGCAGATAGTTATCCTTTTCGAGATGGAGAGCTTTTAAAATTGATGAAGACTTCTCGGCTTTTTCAGCAAAATGAATAGCATTATCGTACATCACATCGCCGCAATGAAAGATGCCCGGATTATCAGCTGTATAATGTGCTCTGGCTTTATTGTTGAATCCTTCGTTTTCAAGGTTTTTTATACCTGTAAGGGTAGGAGAGAAGAGCAGGGTGGAGGTGTGGTCGCATACAATCCTGTTGATTTCTTCAGGCATGGCTTTATTGAATGAACGGAGTCCTGCCTCAATATGTACAACAGGTATCTGCATTTTTGCAGCTGTAACCGAGCCTGCCAATGTTGAATTGGTATCACCGTAAAGAATAACACAATCGGGTTTTTCTTTGAGCAAAACTTCTTCAGTTTTTATCATCATGTCAGCGGTCTGCTTTGCATGAGTAGAAGAACCCACATTAAGGTTGTAATGCGGTTTCGGGATTCCCATTTCCCTGAAAAAAACTTCCGACATGTTCTCATCGTAATGCTGCCCGGTATGAACAATTATCTCCCTTATTTTTTTCTTAAACGAGCTATTGATACAGCGACTGATAGCTGCTGCTTTAATTATCTGCGGACGGGCGCCTATTATGGTAACTACTTTAATCATTCTTTCCTGTTACAAAACTTTCAACTTCAAATTATGTTACTCAAAATATTATTTCGTAATTATTAGATTCCTCATTTCACTTCGTTTCATTCGGAATGACATTTATTTTATTTTCTTGGTAGGGGATGAAGGGGATGAGGCGGCG
>JBEKEO010000255.1:0-4100 GCA_050013795.1 Bacteroidales bacterium | reverse complement strand
AGTCATTCTTTTTGAAAAGAACATTGCTAATTGCCGTGCTTGTACAATCTCGCGTTTACGAGTTTTAGAATTAATCATATCCACAGGAATACTGAAATAATCACAAACCACTTTTTGAATATAATCAATTGATATTTCTCTTGTTGTATTCTTTACGAACTTGTCGATCATTTGCTTTGCAAGTTCAAGTGTAATAGCTTTTTTGTTCAGCGATGATTGGGCAAGTATAGAAATAAGAGCACCTTCAAGTTCACGTATGTTCGTTGTAATGCTGTATGCAAGATATTCAACAACATCTTTTGGCATTTCCACACCATCGCTATAGAGTTTCTTTTCAAGAATAGAAATTCTTGTTTCAAGGTCGGGTGATTGTAAATCTGCTGATAATCCCCATTTGAAGCGTGACAGCAGGCGTGGTTCCATTCCCTGCATCTCAACAGGAGCTTTGTCAGAAGTTATTACAATCTGTTTCCCATTCTGATGAAGATGATTGAATAGATGGAAAAACACATCCTGTGTTTTTTCTTTGCTAACAAGAAATTGAATATCATCAATAATAAGGACATCCATCATCTGGTAGAAATGAACAAAATCATTCTGACTATTGTTCTTTACAGAATCTATGAACTGTGTAGTAAATTGTTCGGTAGAGATATAAAGAACAGTCTTATCAGGGAACATATTCTTCACCTGTATTCCAATAGCATGTGCAAGATGTGTTTTACCTAAGCCCACCGTACTATATATCAACAATGGGTTAAATGCAGTTTTACCTGGGTTATTTGCAACAGCAAATCCTGCAGATCGGGCAAGGCGATTACAATCACCTTCTACAAAATTATCAAAAGAATAACTATCGACCAGTTGAGACTGGACATTAATTTTTTGTAAACCCGGAATAATAAAAGGATTAGGGATGGTGTTGCTTGACCCTCTGTTAATATCGACAGGCATTTGTAATGAAGGATTCTTCAAAGCTTTTTTATTCGAGGTGGGAACTTTGATAGTGTATGGGTGAGTGCTGTCGAAAGAATTTTCCATGATGATGCTGTATTCCAGCCGACCATCAGATCCTAATTCCTTTTTAATCGTAGTCTTTAGAAGGGAAATGTAATTCTCCTCAAGCCATTCATAGAAAAACTGGCTTGGAACCTGGATAGTAAGAACATTACCATCTAACTTAACGGGTTTAATAGGCTCAAACCAGGTTTTGAAGGCCTGATGTCCGATATTATCCTTTATAATCTTCAAACAATTTCCCCAAATTTTATCAAAACTTTTTTCCATTAAAAAATTGTCTTTAACTATAAACCTATTAATCTTATTATGTTATATAAAAATATGTGTTTTATTTTCAATACTACACTTTCCAAAACTCCAGTAAATTCAAGCTATTCCATTATTTTTCAAAAAGCTAACAAATATTGAAAGAAAAAAGTGAAAAAAAAATTTATTTACACTTGATTATTAAAAATTTTTATTGTATGCGCATCGACAAATTTTTTCTTTGACCCTGATTCTATATAAAAATCAAGCCTTCCAAGCTTTATTCCTGCCCAACCAACCTGGCAAACATAAACTTCTTTATTATCCGAATTATAAAATTTATATGGTTTGTCTATAAATGTATGTGTATGCCCACCTATTATTAGGTCAATATTTTTTGATTTTTTTGCCAAGATAAAATCACTCGGGGTTTTATTATCATCATTATAAATGTAACCCATATGCGAAAGGCAAATGATGAGATTGCACGCCATATCATATTTTAATATATGAGATATTTCTGCAGCCTTTTGAATGGGATCAAGATAAACAGTATTTCCATAACTGGATTTATTCACCAGCCCTTCGAGTTCTACTCCAAGTCCGAAAACACCTATCTTTATATTTGCTTTATCAAAGATTTTATAAGGAAGAATTTTACCTGCAAGTATTGTATTTGAAAAATCGTAATTGGAATTAATAAATGGGAATGTTGCATCAGGAAGTTTATTTAAAATCCCTTCCAGACCATTATCAAACTCATGATTACCAATGGTAGCAGCATCATACCCCATCAGGCTCATCAACTTTAATTCAGGTTCTCCTCCGTACATATTAAAATAAGGTGTGCCCTGGTAAATATCGCCGGCATCAAGCAATAAAATGTTTTTCTCAGCATTCCTGATTTCTTTTATTATTTCAGCACGCCTTGCAAATCCGCCCATTCCAGGGTATTTTGGATCATTAGCAGGAAAAGGATCTATATGGCTATGGGTATCATTTGTATGAAGTATAGTCAATTTTATATATTCCTTGTTTGCAAATGTCCTAAAAGGAGAAAAGCTCAAGCCTGACAGTGCGCTTCCAGCAAGAAGTAATTTTAAAAAATCACGCCTGTTACTTTTCATAGTAGATTCGTTTGTCAAGTTTTGCTTTTAAAGTATTACCTTTTGCATTTTCTTCTTTCACATATTCAACTATGGCATCTCTTAACTTAATTGTAAGGTCTTCACGTTTTACCGGTTTATCAAAAAAAGTCATTCTGTCGCCACCATTTGCTGAGTAATCTGAAGTGACAATCTTATAATTTTTATTTTTATCAAAAGGTTTTCCGTTTGCGTAAATGTTAACTGCTGAAGTATCTTTTATTCCCATAGTGAATCCAGAAACCGGTTCTCCTCCTGCTTTTGCAATATAGTTGAACATCTGGAGTGTCTTTTCACCGCTTAGTGTAATAATGACAATGGCGTTTTCAAAAGGCATAAGCTCGTATATATTTTTCAAAGTTATAGCGCCTTTGGGAAGCGCACCCCGTATTCCACCATTGTTCAAGAGACAGAAATCAATTTTCTTACCATCATTGGGTTTGTAGTGTTCATTCGCTTTTTGTAGTATTAAGTCTGCAACAAAATTATTCAGCACTCCTTCGGGATTATCTTTTAGCATAACTTGTTCAGAATAGGCCATTATGACATTCATCCGAGCATCCATTTTTTCTCTGTATGGTTTAATCAGGTTCAAAGAAACTGAATCTTGTTTTTTTAGAGAAGTGCTGTCAAGAGAAATAACCTCCGTATCGACTTTTGAAATAAACGCATGCTGTTTACACGCAAGCAGGATGGTAAGAGAAAAACAGAGATAGAAATATCTTTTTTTAAAAATTGATGACATAAAAAACCTGCATATTGCCTGATGTGCAATATTACAATATAAAAAATCAAAAAGCAATAGTTTGAAAAAATCTTTTCGAAATGTTCTAAAATGTCTTATACAGGAACATTAAATTCCCTTAACGCATTATTAAGGGAAGTTTTTAGGTCAGTTGATGCTTTTCTTTTTCCTATTATCAATGTACAATTTACATTATAGTTTCCTGCATTGAATTTCTTTGTATAAGATCCCGGAATTACAACTGAGTAAGGTGGAACAATACCTTTATATTCTTTTGGTTCTTTTTCAGTTATGTCAATAATCTTTGTTGATTGTGTTATTACAACATTTGCACCTAAAACGGCTTCTTTCTCAACTCTCACTCCTTCAACAATTATAGAACGCGAACCTATAAAACAGCCATCTTCAATAATAACTGGAAGAGCCTGTACAGGCTCCAGAACTCCGCCAATCCCAACACCTCCACTTAAATGGACTTGCTTGCCAATTTGTGCACACGATCCAACTGTTGCCCATGTATCAATCATAGTTCCTGCATCGACATAAGCACCAATATTGATATAGGATGGCATCATAATGACACCTTTTGCAATATAGGCACCATACCGGGCAATTGCATGAGGAACAACGCGAACACCAAGTCGTGCATAATTTCTTTTTAAAGGGATTTTATCATGGAATTCAAACGGACCAACTTCAATGACTTCAGATTCTTGTATCAGGAAATACTCAATGATAGCTTTCTTCAACCATTCATTAACTTTCCATTTGCTATCTTCTGGCTCTGCAACACGCAATTTACCGCTATCAATCTGTGATATCACTTCACGAATGGTTTTCTTTACCATTTCATCTTTTAGCAGTTCTTTATTCTGCCACGATTTTTCTATTATCTCCTTTAAATCCATAAATGATATTATTTTTGTCTCTGACAAAATTAATGA
>JBEKEO010000254.1:0-7417 GCA_050013795.1 Bacteroidales bacterium | reverse complement strand
TTTTAAAACTTAACAAACAACAAATTAGGGCGGACGCTCGTGGTTTCTAAAACAGGCCTCATCCCGGTCTTTGATCGGGAAACCCGTTAATTCGGGACAGTGGACGTTTGAAAAATCCGGCAGCTCTATACGTATCTTTTCTGAGGTTTTAATAAACCTTTTGAATTACTTACGGGTTTTTTATTTAATTAACTTATGGATATAAAAGAAACAGAAAAATGGAACTTAACAACAACTACATTCTGATAATTGCCATTGCTGCTGTTGTTTCTTTGGTTATTGGTATTCTTATTTCAAATACGCTGATAAAGCGCTCTATTGAAAGAAAAGGTCAACACATTATCAAAGATGCACAAGCAGAAGCAGAGGTCATCAAAAAGGATAAAATTCTGCAGGCAAAAGAAAAATTTCTGCAATTAAAAGCAGAGCATGAAAAACAAATCAACGAAAAAAGCAATGCCATTAATAGCGCTGAGACCAGAATCAAACAAAAGGAATCTTCACTTTCGCAAAGACTAGAAGAAGCACAGCGTAAACAGAAAGAACTTTCTACGCTAAAAGAAAACCTGACTGTTCAACTTGAGTTAGTTACCAAGAAACAAGCTGAACTTGAAAAAGCACATAAACAGCAGGTAGAACAACTTGAAACAATTTCCGGATTATCGGCCACAGAAGCAAAATCTCAAATCGTAGAATCATTAAAAGGAGAAGCAAAGACAGAAGCTCTCACTTATATTAAGGATGCGATGGATGAGGCAAAGATGACAGCAAATATCGAAGCAAAAAAAATAATAATTGAAACCATCCAGCGAACAGCCACAGAACATGCAGTAGAAAACTCTGTTTCTGTCTTTAATATTGAAAATGATGAGATGAAAGGGCGTATTATCGGACGCGAAGGACGTAATATTCGGGCATTGGAGGCAGCAACAGGAATTGAAATTATTGTTGATGATACACCAGATGCCATTTTACTTTCAGGATTTGATCCGGTAAGAAGAGAGATTGCACGCTTATCGTTGCACAAACTTGTTACTGACGGGCGAATTCACCCTGCACGTATTGAAGAAATAGTTGCAAAAACAAAGAAACAAATTGAGCAGGAAATTATTGAAATTGGAAAAAGAACAACAATAGATCTTGGAATTCAGGGGATGCATCATGAGTTGATAAGGATGATTGGCAGGATGAAATATCGTTCTTCTTATGGACAAAATCTTTTGCAACACAGCAAGGAAGTAGCGAATCTTTGCGCTACCATGGCTGCAGAATTAGGGCTGAATCCTAAAGTAGCAAAAAGAGCAGGATTATTACACGATATAGGTAAGGTACCCGATAATGAACCTGAATTACCACATGCCATACTGGGCATGAAAATGGCCGAGAAATTTAAAGAAAATGTTGAGATATGTAATGCTATCGGAGCTCACCACGATGAAGTGGAAATGAATAGTTTAATTTCCCCAATCGTACAGGTTTGCGATGCAATTTCAGGAGCACGTCCGGGAGCTCGTCGTGAAGTAGTGGAAGCATATATCAAGCGTTTACAGGATCTTGAACAACTTGCTCTCTCTTATCCTGGTGTTGTAAAAACATATGCCATACAAGCAGGACGAGAATTACGCGTGATTGTTGGAGCCGAAAAGGTAACCGATGAAGAAGCTACTAATCTTGCATATGATCTGTCGAAGAAGATTCAAACTGAAATGACATATCCGGGACAGATCAAAATTACTGTAATCCGTGAAACACGGGCAGTGAGCTACGCTAAGTAGTCAACGGTTTTGCATATATACTTCAAACGTATTTTTGTTGTAGCAACCGGCATCTAAAAGTGCCGGTTTTTTTATTTTAATTCCAGTAAATAATTATTACCAGATTGCACGCCTACCTAAATTATTCATTATAATAGATTAAAGAAGCTCTCTTTTTGCCATCCATCATAACCTTCATAGGCCTTTTGAAGCGGATATGTTTAAAATATTTTGTCTGATGCTCTGCTTTTTGCTGAGCAAGCACATCCCAGTTGATATAATCTATCAGGGAATTATATTTTACTGAAAAATATCCGACATTCATGGTAATTACATTGTGGAAAAAATGAGAACCCAATGAAGCATCCAGCGGAAAATCTTCAATACTGATCTCAACAATGATCTTTGCATTCGAAATTTGCGACCAGGCAACCGGTATCCCGATAAACCTGTCGTGCGTTCCCCAACGACCAGGCCCTATAAGAATATACTTTTTATTATTCTTTATCATTTCAGCATTCAACTGTTCAATTTCATCACGCATCTTTTCCGTTTTAAGCTTGTCAAACTTTTTCACATCAATATAAATAATATCCGAAATATCGTCTATGATGCCATTTCCCATTCCCATTTCAGAGTAAAGTAGAAGTTTACTGTAATCAACGTCATCAATATTGATATTCGATTCGAACACTGTTTTAATCAGCGGCTTTATTTGAAGTAAATAGAAAGAGGCATTTCCCTTTTTATCTTTGTCCAGATCAACAGCAAATTCAATTTCCACAGGCGATCCCATAGCTTCTTCGACGACATTGAGTATTACCTGGATGGTTTTTGAAAGAGGAATATATTTATGCTTGATAATATTTGCAAAGTTCACGACTCTAGGACCCTGCGATGTAAGGCCAGCAGTGATGCGTTCATTAGTAAGGTCATAAACTGAACCGCAATGTTTCAAAGTCCCATGTTTTTCAGAAACATCAATATCCAGTTTTACCAAACTGGCATTTTCACCTTCAAGCAAATTGAATTTTCTCTGCTTCATATTCACGGCATAGAAATGAAGCTGTGAATTCTTATACAGATCTGTGGCAGAATAAATTTCCACATTGGGATATTCGGCACAAAAGCGATAGGTCTTTTCCCCTTCAACAACATATTTTCCAAGACCTACAGCAAGCACAGCAAAACCATCTTCGGGCTTCATGTGTGAAATCGGATAGAAATTATACGATTGAGCAACACCACTGATATGCGGATAGAATGTTTCATCATATGACGAACCAACCACTTCCTGAACAATAACAGCCATTTTTTCTTCTTCAATCTTATAATTTATTGCATCGAAATAAGACCGTGCAGTAGGTGAAAAGATTGATGCAAAAACCAGCTTGATTGCCGTCATCATTTGGTCAAGCCTGACATTAAAGTCAGGATGATTATTAGGCAAAAGATACGTGTCGAAAATGCCTGCAAATGGCTGTGTTAGCGAATCCTCAAACAAACTTGATGATCGAATGGCAAGAGGATTATTTATAACTCTCAGGTAGCTTTTTATTATGAAGGTTATTGTTTTCAATAAAACTTTCAAATTCATCAGTTCCAATGATTGACGTTATTGGCGTTCGAATGTTGATATCTGGAATGATCTGTGAAAAATTAAAATTATTAATTAAAGTGCTGATAAAAGCAAGACCCCTTCCTTTCCCTCCAAGAGAGCCGGAAGTAAGGCTTACAATATTTGTTTCATCAAGAATTGCAGATTCATCAAAGTTTACAACCTTGCCTTTGTTTTTCTCGAATAAGCATTCGCGTAGCATATCCAGAATGTAACGGCGCAATTGTTGCGGGTTTTTAAAATCACTGACTTTTACAGGCTTGATCTTTTTTGCCAACTGAATTTCACCTCGCGCCATAAACCAGTTTGAGAAATGATTTCTATATCCATGAAACAAGATAGATTCCTCGGGGATAGACTTCAACAGAGATTCAAACTCTTTCATTGAACGCGCCACAGCAATTTCTTCCATTCCTTCGCCATCGCGGAAAATAAAATTTCCAAACCCCAAATAATAATTGATGAAGCTTTTTAGATCCTGTAAAAGGTTATCGGAATTTTTATTTACAAATGTTGATTTAAATTTAATAGCTTTTTCAGCATTTTCAATATCTGATGACTGCAATAACACAGGCAAATCCGGAATTTCATGTTTTACATATTTTGTGAATTTTAAACCGGCTTCGGGATCCAGAATTCCATTTTTTTCGAAACAAACATCTGTTACAACACAAAGCAAGTATTCCCTGTATTTATTAAAATATTCAAGAGCTTCCTCATAACTGGAGACCAACACAATTTTTGGCCTGGCACGCATACGCAGAATTTTATATAGGTTATCGGTATTAACTTCTTCAATAAGAGACTGTGTCTGCTCTATTAAAATCGAATATAAAATCGGAAGAAAACGCGAATAATACCTGGCGGAATCCTCAACAAGCAAGATCACCCTAACAAGACCAATTTTTGTATCATTGTCTATGTTTTGCAGGTCCTCAATATATTTTACCATTGCAAGGAACACTTTGCTATCACCGTTCCATACAAAGATTTTATCAATGCTTTCCAGCTTCCTGTTTTCAAATGCACCGGCATCACTGCTGTTATTGAGAAGCAATAATATGGGGATATTCGGATAAATTTGCCTGATTATCTGACTCAGTTGTACAGGAGTTTGTTTATCTATGCTCATCATCAGAATAACAAGATCATAATGATGAAACTGCAGTTTTTCAAGAGCCTCTTCGGGAGATGAGACCCCGGTTATTCTTGGAGCAGAAGAAAGATTTAACTGGTAATATTCACCGGTAAGCTGTTCAAAAAATCTCCCTTCTTTTTCAATGATATAGGTATCATAAAGATTGGCTACCAATAATATTTCAGTGACTTTAAAAGGCATTAAATCATGATAAATATCGCGATCGGAGTTATGTTTGTTCAGGAATTTCTTTAAAAGCTGCATATTCATTTCCGAAGAATTATGCTGAATCTTTTCAGGACGCTTTTTATTATCCTGAATTTGCGCAATTTTCAGAAGGTTTTTACCAATAATGGTATTAAAGTATTCTGAAATCAAGGCAGCAAGATTATTGATAAAGCGGCGCTCTTCTTTTGTAAAAGGGCCTTCATCCATTACAGGAAATTCTTTCAGGTAAAATACCTCTACTGTTCCTTCTTTATCATCAATAGTTTCAAACATCCTGCGCTGAACCCATTTTGATTCTTCAAAATTGGAAGTCTGGTATTCACTTTCTCCGAATTTAATCCTGGCAGCTGCAAAATTGGGATATTGCCATGCACCAGGCAGAATGTGGCATATTTCTTCCAACATATCTTCAGGGGACATATCTCCACTAAGAATTTCTGATACCTGGGCAATTACTTTTAGTTCTTTTAGCCGTTCCTTTTTCTCAAAATGCGCCCATTGCAAATCATCAAATCCTTCATCTTCAATATTCAACGAGAAATCATTAGTCATAATGCAATTAATGTTGGTTAAAAGATATCGGATTTTAATAAAAACCCGATAGCGCAGTAAAATTAATATATTTATCGGAATTAAAAAACATTACCAATCAGTGGATTAATTAATTTTCCGCCTTTTGTTATATAAATTTTTATAACATATGCAAGAAATATTTTATATATTTTTTTAAGAAATAATTTTGTTTAATGATAAAAAATAATCATATCATTGCTTCGAATTTGAATACATTTTCAAACTAAAATAAAATTATTGTTTAACCTAAAAAAAAATTAAATGGATCCTAAAGTAAAACAGTTCATGGACAAGGTGGTAGCCAAGAACCCAAGTGAAAAAGAATTCCACCAAGCTGTTATGGAAGTTGTTGAAACAGTGCTTCCTTTCATTGAAGAACATCCAAAGTATAAAGATGCTAAGATCCTTGACAGGATGGTAGAACCTGAAAGAGTATTCATGTTCAGAGTTCCTTGGATTGACGATAAAGGTGAATTCCAGGTTAACCGCGGTTTCAGAATTCAGATGAACAGCGCAATTGGACCTTATAAAGGCGGTCTGCGTTTCCACCCAACAGTAAACTTAGGCATTTTGAAATTCTTGGCTTTTGAACAAGTTTTCAAAAATAGTTTAACTACTCTCATGATGGGTGGCGGTAAAGGTGGATCAGATTTCGATCCTAAAGGTAAATCAGATAACGAAGTAATGCGTTTCTGCCAGAGCTTTATGACTGAACTTTGCAAACATATTGGTGCAGATACTGATGTTCCTGCCGGTGACATCGGTGTTGGCGGACGTGAAATTGGTTTCATGTTTGGACAATACAAAAGAGTTCGCAATGAATTCGTTGGTGTATTAACAGGAAAAGGCCTCGAGTGGGGCGGTTCATTAATTCGTCCTGAAGCTACAGGTTACGGTCAGGTATATTTTGCACAGGAAATGCTAGCTACCAGAAAAGACAGCTTTAAAGGTAAAACTGTTGTTGTTTCCGGTTCAGGTAACGTTGCACAGTATGCTACCGAAAAAGCTACTCAGTTAGGTGGTAAAGTGGTTACTTTATCAGATTCTAATGGTTATATCTATGACAAGAACGGCATTGATGCTGCAAAACTTGCATGGGTTATGGAACTGAAGAATGTAAAAAGAGGAAGAATTGAAGAGTATGCAAAGAAATTTGGTGCTGAATACGTTGCCGGAAAAACCCCATGGGGTGTAAAATGTGACATTGCATTACCAAGTGCAACCCAAAATGAATTAAACGGCGAAGATGCAAAAGTTCTTGTAAAGAACGGTTGTTTCTGCGTTTCCGAAGGTGCTAACATGCCATCAACTCCTGAAGCAGTTGAAGTATTCTTAGAAAAGAAAATACTGTATGCTCCTGGAAAAGCAGCTAATGCTGGTGGTGTTGCAACATCAGGTCTGGAAATGGCTCAGAACAGCCAGCGTTTGAACTGGACAAGAGAAAAAGTTGACGAAGAATTACACAATATCATGATTTCTATTCACAAAACTTGTGTGAAATACGGAAAAGAAGGTGATTTCGTTAACTACGTTAAAGGAGCTAACATTGGTGGCTTTGTTAAAGTTGCTGAAGCTATGCTTGCTCAGGGACATGTTTAATAGTAACATTCCATTAAAAAAAGCGCTGCATTTCTGCAGCGCTTTTTTTATATCATATGTTTTTTATTTTTATATGAAGTGAAAATTACAAAAGTTGTTCCCAAAATTCTTCAGCAATTTTATCCCTTGAAAAATTTTCTTTTACATATTCAAATCCATTGACACCCATGATTTTTAAAATATCTGGAGAATTATACAATTTAACTATCTGATTTGATAAATCATCTGCATCTTCCGGGACAAAACTTAGTCCACATTTGCCATTCTTAATAAATAATTCTTTAGCTTCGCCTTCAACACCAAGTAGTATGGGCTTCTTCATCGCAAGTATCTCGAATATTTTAGAAGGAATAGCTCCCTTAAAAAGATCAAGCCTGCGAAGCGGAATTACAGCAACATCAATAGCATTGATAACTGAAGGCATTTCATTTTTTGATACCAGATCATAAAAATAAACATTACTTAAATGCAAACTGTTTTTAATATTTATAAGTACATCTTTAACAG
>JBEKEO010000253.1:0-4113 GCA_050013795.1 Bacteroidales bacterium | reverse complement strand
AGAAATGATTTAATGGTGTTGCGGCTTTTATCGGGCATGCGGGCAATAAGAAACTGCATAAGCTCCGATGTTTCGCTTACGCTGAATGAAATTTCTTTATGATTGGTTTTGTTGGTTTCCATTTTCATGCGTGGCAAAGGTAAAGGAAGTTTTAGCCAGTTATTTATTATTCGTAATATAATAATTGAATCCCAAATTAATATTAGTGTTATTTAAAAAATAATTATCGTAACCAGAAAATAGTTGACCACCCATGTAGTAAGAAGGCTCTTTATAAAATGTTGTCAAGCCTACGTCTTCTATCAATTTTATAAATATACTATATTCTTCATTTATTCGATAATTAAACCCTAGGTCTGCATTAAGTCCAAATTGAAATTTTGTATAAACACCAGGTTGATTAATATTTCTATGAATATTATATTCACCAAATATTCCAAAACCAAATAAAAATTGAAATTTCTTACCAGATTGAAGCTCAAGTCCAATAGGTAATTTAATTAAACTCATTGTTGAATCTGTAGGGAAGAATGATTGATAGGACAGTCCCGAATAATAAGAAATTATAGGTATCACTTTCTTGTATTTTACGCTATGGGATACACTAAGTGAAAGATTTAAAATATTAATATAATCTTTATAAAGTGGTCCATTGAATGGAATCTGGTCATTATAACATCTTCCATAACCAGCCATTGCACCAAAAAAATAACCTTGCGAGAACACAATCCGCGATGATAATAAAAGTGCAACTAATATTATTTTTATTTTCATTGTAAAGTTAATATTTGGCTACGGACAGCATTGCTTGCATCGAAGCTGCAATTCGTTTCCACCCTCAATTAATTCTTCAAATTTACAAATAACTTAATAAAATTGAACAACTTATTGTAAAAATTAGTATATTAGCTCCATAGTTCTTTTATTGTATTGGCGAAATTTAACATCAATCTACCCTAAGTTGAGGGCGAGGTGTTAAAGACTGTCTTAAAGAAGTCAACTTCCGGCTTTGAGAAGTCAGGAATCAGCTTCAAAAAGTCAGAAAATAACTTGAAGGAATCAGGAATCAACTTAAAGAAGTTATTAGCTAACTTCAAGAAGTCAGTGGGCAATACAGAGGAATCAGAAACTAACTTGAAGAAGTCAGAATTTAACTTTTAAAAGTCAGAAATATATAACAAGCTTTTAAATTTATATACCATGCCATCATCAAACTATCCTGCCAGCATAGAAGGCCGCAGCATATACTACGGCGTTGTGGTGCCTTATCTTAACGACAATGCTGCACGCCTGGGCATTAATGCCTCCGACCTGAACGAGCTGAACAAGCTGTACGACAACACTCCTCCGCCGCCGGGCACCGATATAAGCCAGATGGGATGGTTGCAGCTGTGGGCGCTGTATTCCGATAAAAAAGCTTCGTGCACTACGGCTGTACGCAACCAAACGCATACCCTCGACAACAAGCTTCAGCACCTGCTGTCGACCATTTATGATGATATCCCCGCCAGAAAATGGACCAACAGGGACCGCGATACGCTGGGGCGCAAAGGGCAGGCCTTGGGACATAAAACCCATCATATCGATGAAGAAAAGCTTGCCGCTGTAAGCGCCGAACTTGAACCGGGCGGTAAACATCAGCTGATACTGGACATCAGGCAGGCAGAGGGACAGAAAGGCACGGGCAGTAGCAGAGGCGGCAAACCCAAACTGGTAAGGGAATATGTATTCCGCTACTTGGTGCACGATAAAAATGAGGCGGCTCCTGCAAGCATAAAGCTGTGCCCCGAGCTGGAGATCATTACACGTGTTCCGCAACGCATTAACTTTACCCCCGAACAGGCCGGGCTTAAATGCAGCGGCTATGTGCAGATAATTGAAAAACCTAATAAAGCAGGGCCTATTAGCGCGCTGGTTAGCGCTATAATACCGGGATAATGCCGGGAAATATAGTTAGCAGTAGGCAGCGGCAGCCTGCCTAGCGGACAGGCAAGCTAAGATTTACAAATGCGTGACCATTAATGTCAATAAATGAAAGCTCCGGCGCAGCGGACTGCCGCTGTTTCGTTAAGGAAGAGCAGGTCATGCGTGTTGTCAAAGAAATTCCGATAGCTATCGGGATGGGGGGGTAGCTTCTTTTGTGAAGATTGCATTTTAATCGCTCCCGTCAGCATGTGAGGATGTGGCAAACCAAAGGCTTGTGTGTAAAGCAACATTCTTTTTATTACAGAGGGGTTGGCAAAAGTAAGGGGTAATAAAAAGCGTTGCGGCCAGTTTGCACATCCGTGTTAGCTTGTGTGTTGGGAAAATGCCTTCGGGAGCGTGTCTTTTTCTTTTGGAACTTTTCTTTTGGACAAGCAAAAGAAAAGTGGGAATAGGTAAACTATTGTTCTTTTTCTTTTACTACCACAAAAAGAAAAAGAACCAAAAAGAAAAGTCACCGCTGTTTGAGAATTTGCTGAAATCTACGGGTCATTGATTGCACGCAACCACTAGTCGTTCGCAAGAATTGAGAATCATTAAAATAGTTCCGAAAGCTCACTTTACGGGTTGCTTACTACAAGCCATACGCTAATCAATTTCCCTTGATTTCATGTGGACTAATTTTATTTTTAAAGGTCACATGGAATTCGCATATTTTCATTTAAGAAAGAATTCTAACTGAAGTGCTCATTTTTACGCAAATTCTCAAAATGCGGGTCATGGAATAAGCCAGCGCACCTTTCCTGCTGCGCAGGAATTGGATTTTAGGGCTATGAATAACAAACATTCGGACTAATAACAAAAAACCAATATCCAGGTTTCTCGTCATTAATAACTGAGGACTTTTTCTACAGGCATTTTTTATTCACGCACAACACATAAGCCTTGATGATGTCGAGCTTTTTGGCGGTTTCGCAGCCCGCAAAGCCAAGCAGATCATCGTAGCAGATCTTTTCCTTATACTGCTGCAGGTACAGCGAGGAAAGGGGGAGGTACGACCAATGCCATTTTTCTTCATCGTAGCCGGTTAAGCGGGCCGTGTCCTTAGCCGTGTAGGGCTGGCAGAAGCCGAATTTGGGAGCGTTATCGCTAAGCCAATGGTAAAGTTTTTTGCCGGCATCGGTACTGTAATACGAAAGTTCAAGGCTGTTCAGATCCATATCGGTACCCCAGTGGTGGCGCGATGTGCCGGGCATGGAGCTGTACTTTAAAATGTACTTTGCACGTTCAACCGGGTCGGGGTAGGAGGTGGCAATGTTTTTCCCGTAATACAACACTTTGCCTGTCCATTTGCCTTCCCATATCTCCTTTTGCTCGTTGAACGAACGGAAAGCCGAAAGAATAGTCAGCTTGATACCATCTTTCAAAGCGGCATCGTACATTTTAACAAAGGCTTCATAAGCCTCTTTACGAAGATAAAAGTCTTTACGGCTGGCATACTTCGGATCGACAGCGATAAAGTGAGCATCGGCGGCAGGGTTTACTTTTCCCAGCAAATACGCCTTGCTTAGGGTATCCTTCGAAATAACTTTGCTGGGCTTTTTATTGGTATCATTGCTTTTATTTTCTGCATTGGTTGAAGTACAGTTCTGGCAGGCAATGGCAAAGAGGGAAATGATGAAAAGAGGGAATATGTAAAGTGAATATTGTTTCAAGTGGATTTATTATTAAAAGTCAATTATATTTCTATTTCATTCTTTATTTAAAAATCAATTTGTTTGCCCCAAGCCCTAAAGGGTGCAAATTGATTTTCAACACACCCTTCAGGGTAGGGGCTAATGTTGAAAATCATTCATCAGTCAAATAATTCAATAACCTTGCTTCCTGAAGAAAGCACCCGTTTAACTGCTTCGATAATGTGTCTGGCAGTCATGCCATATTTCTCCATTAATTCCCTAGGCGTTCCCGATTCTCCAAATGAATCTTTCATGCCTATAAATTCAATAGGAACCGGATAACTTTGTGCCAGCACTTCAGCTACAGCGCTTCCAAAGCCCCCGTTAACCTGGTGTTCTTCAGCAGTAACAATGGCGCCTGTTTCTTTAGCGGCATTGATAATTATTTCCTTGTCGATAGGTTTGATAGTGTGAATATTTATCACCCTGGCATGTATCCCTTCCTTTTCCAGTT
>JBEKEO010000252.1:0-4789 GCA_050013795.1 Bacteroidales bacterium | reverse complement strand
CTTGCCACCGTCTGGGCTGACAGTTATACCCTGCGGATCATAGCCAACTGCAATTGTATCAGTAATAGCGTTGGTTGCGGTGTTTATCACACTTACTGTATTATCAGGATTATTCGCAACATATACTTTACTTCCATCGGGGCTGACACATATCCCCTGTGGATCAGATCCAACTGGAATTGTTTTAATGATATCATTTGTAGCAAGATTAATAACAGATACATAACCATTGCCGGACATATTGCCTAAATTAGATATATAGGCAGTCTGTGCATTTGCAATACTTACTAAGCTTATAAATGCAATTAGAAGTATTAGTTTTTTCATGACTTTTACTTTAGTTAAACATTAATAAGACGTCAAATTTTCTTATAAGTTGCCCCACTTTTTTTAATCAATTTCCGGACCTCTTCTAATTTGTACTCTTACAAATTTAAAAATAATCCCTTTTCTTCCACCATTTTCCCCAACTTTTAGGTGAGTTACTGCAAGTCCTTAAGGAATCACTGCAAGCCGATAGCGAGTTACTGCAAGTCGGTAGGGACTTACAGCAAGTCGCTAGGGATTCACAGCAAGTCGCTAGGGACTTACAGCAAGTCGGTAGCGATTCACAGCAAGTCGGTAGCGATTCACAGCAAGGCAAGTCGGTAGCGATTCACTGCAAGTCGGTAGCGATTCACTGCAAGTCGGTAGCGATTCACTGCAAGTCGGTAGCGATTCACTGCAAATCGGTAGCGAATCACTGCAAATCGGTAGCGAATCACTGCAAGTCGATATGAAATATTGACATTTCTACCTAAAAAGCGCTTGATTTTTATGATTTTATACAAAAAAGGAGTGTAAAACCTCGTTTCCAGACAGAAAAGTTAATTATACTTAAACCGTTTTATATTATACCTCTATTTATTCATTTCTGTATATATTTGTGACCTATTAAAAAGGATTCTTCAATTAAAACCAAGATGAGAAGATACAGCTTATACTTTCTGACCACCATAGCGCTCCTGATAGCAGCATGTTCAACCATAAACGTTCATCATGTTGAAAATTCAAAAGCTGCTGTGATGAACGACGGCATTTATTATTCCCTGCCCAAAACAGTTATTTCCGTTGAGGTTACCGTGGATAAAATAAATAAAGTTAAAGGGCCATATTCCGAATATGCCGCCAAATACCTGGGTATTTCGAATATCATAGGCGAAAATTCAGTGTCCTACAGCCTAGGAAACATAAAGATAAACTCTTATTCTGTTCCCGATCCTGCACAGTATTATTTTGTCGAACTGCCCAAATGCGGTCATAAAAAGAATGCGGTAATACTGCAGTTATCCGAGTCGGGTATCATCAACAGCATCAATGCCCCGGGCGAAATGAAATCAAGTAATGGCGTTAATCCTGCCACTGAAAAAACGGACGAACTGAACGAGCCGCCTTCACTTACATTCCTCAGTTCAGGCCTTGCCGAAACTTTCGATACGTCAATAATACCAGTATATCTCGACACTACTTTTTTAATGAAAAAGGTCATTAAACGCATTACTGTTGAAAAGACCGATGAACAGAAAGCCAAAGAAGTTTCGGATTTGATTATGAAAGTGAAAGGAGAGAAATTCAATATGATAAGGGGTTATGACGAAGTGAACTACAGTAAGGAAAGCATTGAATATATGACTCAGCAGCTTGATAAGCTCGAAACCGAATACCTTAACCTGTTCACTGGCATTACAGTAAAGCACCAGTTGAAATATTATTTTGTATTCAATCCTTCATACACCGAGAATCAGGTATTCACTCCCCTATTCCGTTTTTCATACAAAGAAGGCATAGTTGACACATCCAATAGTCATGGCGAAAATGTTTACCTGCACATACAGCGTTCGGGAAATACCAAAGTCGTTGCCGATTTCGAAAAAGCCAAAACTGATGCAAAAAAGAAATTGCATGGTTATAATTACCGCATTCCTGAATATACAACAGTTTCGATACTGAGTAATGATAAAGTAAAAGCCGAAACCAATATCCTTATTGACCAGTATGGCGCGATAAGCGAACTCCCGATAAAGAAAAACCTGAATATTTCCTATTATCCCAATTCAGGGTCATTGAAAACTGTTGCATATAAAAAGAGGTGGTTTCACTTTGGCGGACATCATTGATTTCTTCTATAAACAGGAAATGATAGTCATATAAAAGAGCGAGCGCCGGCAAATTGCCGGCGCTCGCTCTTAATGAGTATTGCATTAATGCTACATATATATAGTAAATGTGTAGCTATCGCAAGTAACGGTAGCAACATTATCGCAGGCGCCGCTGCCATAATCTACAGTAATTACAGGAATACTCGATTCTGTAATGTTCAGGGTTCCACTTTCAATCCATGCGCAATCCAATGCGACCTTTAAAGGTGAAGTTATCGTTACAGTATAAGTGGTTCCGGTTGTTTCCACACCATTAGCACTTCCTGTAATTAAATATACATCATCCATCGGATTAAGCAAGGTATTATAACCTTGTATCCATTCTCTTTGCTGTGTTGAGTTATAAGTAGTGACACCGCTGGTGCTATACAGGTTACCATTAATAACCTGAACTCCAAAAACAGGATGTCCGGCAAGATTTCTTCCTTCATTAGTGATGATCTCAGTTCCGGTAATTTTGTTGCCATTCACATAGTAATTGTTAAAAGTAACTGTGGTAACCGAACCCGAATCAATATAACATTTTGTTAAATGTGCTAATATCTGTCCGCTTCTTACAATACCGTCAGGTCCTGTACAGGCTGACCCGAAATCAATGGTAAGATCCTTCGGATAAGTAGTCATATCAAAAGGAACAAGTGAAATCGTAGGACAAGATAAAGTGTCTTTACCCTGATTCTCTTTTGCTGCTTTATCAACTTGACGGAATGCATCGGTAAAGGCGCCGTCAATAGTAACGCTTTCAGTAGCCGATTTAGCAGCATTAGTTGAAACAGTTGTTGTAGAAGATGTGGTAGATTTTGGTGTAGTATCTTCTTTTTTGCAGGAGTTGAATATTAATCCTATTGCTGCTACAGCAATAACTCCAAGGATTATCATTTTTGTTTTCATGTTTTTTAAGTTTTTTAAGTTTTTAATTTTACAATCTTTATCAATCTTTCAATACAAAATTACTTCAAACGGCATACTCTGTTCAAGGGTATATATACTCCATTTATCCGGGTATATTTACCTGATTTGATTGTCCTGAAAAAAAAAGACCTGCAAATGCAGGTCTTTTTGAACAGATATGTTGTCAGGGAATCTATTTTTTATCTTTACATTCCTTTTCTTTGTCTTTATTGTCTTTATCGCAGCATGGTTTATCCTTTTCACCGGAACAACATGCTTTTAATGATTGAACAATAGCTGCTGTAATATTCTTTTCCTGGTCAGGAGTCAGCTTCACATTGTCAGAAACAATCTTTACTATTGCTTTTGATTCCATATCAGGATTGCAGCATTTGTCGTTATCGCAGCATTTCATTATTTTCGAAAATATTTCCATTCCTTCCTCTTTATCAAAGTCGCGGTCACCGCACATATTTTCATATCTTTCGCATTTATCCATGTCACCTTTATTATGACAAAACATTTGATGCTCCATCATTTCTGATTTTTCATGTTTATGCATCATGCATTTGAAAATAGCCATATGTATTGACATTACAATGGCAAGTATGCCGAAAGCAAAAATTATCCATGCCATTATCTTGAAAAATGTTCCAAGATCTTGTTTGGATTTAGCTATCAGAAAAAGGCTGGCAGCCAATACAAGAAGCGATAATGTTAAACTGATTACAAATAGCATAATTTTAAGGTTTTTAATTTTGACTACTCTGTTTTGGCTTTTCGTCTTCTGCCATTTAATTTAGATAATGTAAAATTAGAAATTATTTATGTTAAGAGAACTATTAAAAGAGTTAAAATTGTTAAACATAAAGGCTATATCTTTTTTTTGTTCATTAAACGAAGTGATTTCGTTAAGAATGTTTCCCGGAATTATATAACAAATAAGAACAATTACAAGTAAATCTATTCTTTTAATATTCATGCTTTAGAAGAGTTAGCACTATTGCATCATCAATATTTTTTTATAAGAAAAAATAATAGTATGAACTATAATTTTCATATTTTTGTCCCTTATTCTTTTTTTAACCTTTTATTAAATATAAAATAATATAAATGGAAACTAAAAAACACACAGTGCTTGTACCTACTGATTTTACAGAAGTAATTGAATATGCTATTGAACATGCAGCCGGTATATGCAAAACGCAAGGATATAAGCTTACCCTTTTACATATCATTAATAAGGAAACCAAATCATATTTAAAAAAAGAAAAACTTACAGATATTTCTATTCATGAAAAACTTGAGAAGAAAGTTAAGGAAATAGCTAGCGAATATGGCATCGAAGCTGATTTCATAGCAAAAGAGGGTAGCATATTTTCAACTATTGGTGCAGTGGCAAAGGAAGTTGGGGCCAATAAACTTGTGCTTGGGACACACGGCAAAGTTGGAGTTCAGCATATTGTGGGAAGTTATGCAATGAAAGTAATTGAAAGCTCACCTGCACCTGTTATTGTTGTACAGAAAAGAGGGTTCAGGGACGGATATAATAATATAATTCTTCCGATTGATGATACTATGGAATCAAAGCAAAAAGTTAAATGGGCGATACATATAGCCAGGAAATTCAATTCCAATGTTCATATTTTTGCAATGAATGTTTCGGATAGCATTCGCATGTCTAAAATCAAAGGAAGTAT
>JBEKEO010000251.1:0-4261 GCA_050013795.1 Bacteroidales bacterium | reverse complement strand
TCACTTGCGTTGTTACAAGAAACTTGTGATGAACCTGTTGCGCTTGCTGTTAATAAAGAAGGATTAGCAATTACGATTGCATCACCAGTTGAAGCAGAACAACCGTTAGCATCATAAACCATGATTGAATATGATCCTGAACCTAAACCTGAGAATAAATTTGAACTCTGTGCAGTTCCACCATTTAATGAATAGGTATAAGCTCCAGTACCACCGTTTGCTGTTACTGTGATCATTCCATCACTTGCATTATTACAGCTAACCTGTGATGAACCACTTGCAGATGCTGTTAACAAAGGAGGATTTGCTATTACTATTGAAGTGCCTGTAGATGCCGAACATCCATTAGCATCATATACCATTATATTATATGTCCCGGCAATTAATCCAGAGAATACATTTGAACTCTGAGCAAGACCACCATTTAAAGAATAAGTATAAGCACCAGTTCCACCAGCAGCAGTAACCGTGATTAAACCATCGCTTGCATTGTTACAGCTTACCTGTGAAGAACCACTTGCACTTGCTGTGAGTTGTGGTGGATTGGCTATTACTATAGAAGCACCTGCTGATACTGAACAGCCTTTAGAATCATAAACTGTTATTGAATAAGATCCTGCTGACAGACCTGAGAATACATTTGAACTCTGCGCTGCTCCACCATTTAAAGAATATGTATAAGCACCGGTACCACCAGCAGCAGTAACGGTTATTGAACCATCGCTTGCATTGTTACAGCTTACTTGTGATGAACCTGTTGCACTTGCTGTCAATTGTAGTGGGTTAGAAATTACAATTGAAGAACCAAGTGTTGCCGAACATTCATTGGCATCTTTTACTGTAACAGTATAAGAACCTGCTGCTAAGCCAGAGAACACATTAGAACTTTGTGCTGTTCCACCATTGAGTGAATATGTATAAGGACCAGTGCCACCTGTAGCAGTAACAGTTATCGAACCATTGTTTGCATTATGACAGGATATTTGTGTTGCTGTTGCGCTTACAGTAAGAATACAAGGTATAGTAACATTCGGATTAGGAAACTGTGTCTTAATTAATGAACAAGATGCGTTCTGATAGTTGATCCATGAATCACTTGATTTGTGAACGCCACATGTTACTGAATTCTGAGCCTGTAAAGAATAGGTAAGAGTTACTGTTTCGCTATTAATATAATCAAGAGGCCATGATATTACCTGTCCGGTGATTGAAGCTGTTTCTTTTGATACGGCTAATGAACCGGTGATATAAGTAAATCCGTTTGCAATAGTATCTGTTATCATTGAAGAACCCGGGATTGCCTTTGCAGCCCAAAGCAATTGTCCAAATATCTGGGTATATATGGAATTAAGATTGGCTGATGTAGTTGTCTGGTAAAATCCTGAATTCTGAGCTGAATCCAATACGGCAGCGGCCAGCGTTTCCTCTGCCCCTGATATATCATGAAAAAAGCCTATTGTATAAACCTTATTGGGATAAGTAGTATCTCCATTGGAACTTTTAAACGACCATGCAGCCTGACCACGCTGATAAGCTGAAATAGTACATGCATCCGGCGAAGTGGGATCTGTAGCCGAACATTGGCCTGTATACTGGTCAGTACCTGAACTATATTGGTATCCGTAGTTTGAAACTCCATCGGTCATTAAAACAAGGGATCTTAGCACATTACAACCTCTTCTGCCTTTGGATATCATTTGTTTTTCTGCCTGGTAGAAGCCATCTGCAATGTTTGTATAACCACTTGCTACCAGACTGTTAATAGTTGAGATGATGGAAGCAGAATCTGTTTCATCGCTTAAAGGAACTTTTAATGTTGCTTGTTGGGAAAAAGATACAATCCCTACCCTGTTAATATTACCGGGATCGTTTGCTGGCTTAAAAAGGTTTCTTACAAAATTTATTGCTGCTGTTTTAGCATACGACATTGGGGTAGGTGAGCCATTTCCCATACTTCCCGAACAGTCAATGATCAGCATAACATCTACCGGTTCCGGAACTGCCACACCG
Organism: Bacteroidales bacterium; assembly: GCA_050013795.1. GTDB lineage: Bacteria > Bacteroidota > Bacteroidia > Bacteroidales > CG2-30-32-10 > CAWHOW01. The sequence goes on along the minus strand of JBEKEO010000251.1, from coordinate 2,251 downwards.
GTCGCTTTCACTGTAACATTATATTGATTACAGCCGCTTTGCACAACTGTCTTACTTAGCGTTATTTGCCCAATGGCATTATTTGCCAATAAAAGAACGAATAAGGAGAAAATAGATTTCTTTATATACTGACAAATTATTTTTGAGTTATGTAGCTGGAGTTTCATAATGTATAGTTTTAAATGTTAATTTGATTTTTTAATATATTTATGGTTCTATCTTTCTTCGAGGTTTGGAATAAAAGTGTAGAGTATCAAAGAAGCTGAATAATCAGCACATTTATCAGATGTTGCTTTCAGGAGCATATTGTTCCAATGTTTAATAGGAGTGCCTTCGGGTACGGTAACTTTCACCTGAAAATTCAGTACTTCATTCGGCTTTAGCTGCACGCTGCCGGTTATTTCAGTTCCGTCTTCATTGAGTAATTTGACATTCAGATTAACATTACTCTCTTTATCTGATTTGTCAGGGTTGATCTCCTTGTTGTGATTCGAAACGTTAAGTTTCATTACCATCTCTTCGTTGCTGTTATTCTGAAGCTGGATAAAGTATATTCTTCCATCCTTATTAACAGATTGAGTATTGTCTGTTGTGGTTAATTTAAAAGCACAGCTTTGAGCAGAAGAGCTGAATGGGAATAAGAGAATAATAAATAGTATCGCTAAAAAGTAATGGTATAGGCTCTTTTTGCTTTCTATCGGAGAATTTAAATTCCCGGAGAGTTTTTGTGTATTTGTAGCTGAATTTTTCATATGATTTGATTTTTTAATTATTATTTAGAATCATTCTAAGATTTAAAAAAAGACAAAAAAAAATTCACTTCATTAAATGAAGTCGTATTAGAAACACTATTGTATGTTGTGTACTTATTTGGAAAGGAAAACAAACTATTAAATAAATAAAGAAAGTAAAGAGGGTTCATATCTTATTATTTTTTATTTGGAATATGTTTTTTATTTCTTTCACGGTACAAAGGTATATACCCGGCTTGAGCGCATTGATTAAAATAAGATTAAAGTCATATTAAGATTTAATTAAGCTGTCTTATGTTGTTTAATATCAGATATTTTAAATAATATGTGTCTTTTGCTTTCATTTACTAGACTTTTAAAAGAACCATAATGCGATATCTACAGCAAATGATTTTTATTATTTCTTTTCTGAATACAAAATTACTTTGCCGGGGTAGTGGCAATGATTAAAAAGGAATTAAAGACTTATTAAGCTTACATTAACCCATTAAGTTAAAGCTGGATTTATGTGGTGATTCTTTAGTGAGTTGTGAGTTAGGAGTTGAGAGTTTGGAGTTAAGAGTTGAGAGTTTAGAGTTAGAACCTGCCGAAAAGCAGGTTTTTTTATGCTTTCCCCCCGCTTTTTACTAAAAATGCCCCAAAAACTGTAATAGTTTGTGCAAGTATTGTAATACTCTCTGCATGTATTGTAATACTTTGTGCAAGTATTGTAATACTTTGTGCATGTATTGTAATACTTTGTGCATGTATTGTAATACTTTGTGCATGTATTGTAATACTTTGTGCATGTATTGTAATACTTTGTGCAAGTATTATAATACTTTGTGCAAGTATTGTAATAGTTTGTGCAAGTATTATAATACTCTCTGCAAGTATTATAATAGTTTGTGCAAGTGTTATAAGAGTTTGCGTAAGTATTATAATAGTTTGCGCAAGTATTACAATGGTAGTGTCCTAAAAACGTTGTAAGTTACCTTCCTTTTAAAGAAATGCGGGGGAAACGGGGTGAATGGAGAAAAGGCGGTGTTTTTTGTGTGATAAAAGAAAATATTTATTAAAAATGGTTGACATATCAAATATATTTCGTATATTTGTCAACCAAAAGATTTATACTATGAATTCAGCAAATCAAAATTTCTTCGGAATCCGTCTAAAATTGGCTCGAAAGATGGCTGGAATGTCATTACAAGATCTTTCTGACAAACTGGAAAACATGGTGGCCAAACAATCCATTAACAAATATGAGCAAGGATTGATGAACCCTACAAGCGAAGTTCTATTGGCAATATCTAAAGTTTTAAATGTGAAGCCCGATTATTTTCTGAAAAAGAATACCCTTGAATTAAAAGATATCTCATTCAGAAAGAAATCTAGCGTATCAAAAAAAGTCGAAGAATCGATTATTGAACATGCTCGTGATTATGTTGAGAGATTCTTTGAGGTTGAGAGTATTTTCAATATAAAAACCAAATTCAGCAATCCATTAAAACAGATAATCA
>JBEKEO010000250.1:0-4310 GCA_050013795.1 Bacteroidales bacterium | reverse complement strand
TTGCTTTCTTATAAAATTCTTTCGCTTTAATTTTATTACCGAGCATCTCATAAGTCTTTCCAATATTAATGCAAAGCTGAGCATTAGCCGAATCAATTTGAAAAGCTTGCCTGAAATACAGCAGTGAATTATTGAAGTCGGCTTTTAAACCGTAAATGATACCAAGGTTTTCGAGAGTTGAGAAATATTTAGGGTTCAGGCTGTATGCTTTACTCAGATATTCAATTGCTTTGACATAATTTTTTTTATATTGGCCATAATAACCGGCAATACGGTTATAAGCATCATCGTAATCGGGTTTAAGTTTTATTGTATAATCTAAAAGCGCAATAGCTGTGTCAAGCTTCCCCATATCCTTATACACATCAGCAATATTATAAAGACAAATAACATTGGCCGGATTCCGTTTCAAAATAAACTTATATATTTCCAGCGATTTTGAATGAAGATTTTTCTCTTCATATTTTGTTGCAATGAACATTAAGTTGTTTTGCGCATTGGCATTCAACGAATCGAACCTGAAAACCTCTTTCAGTGATTTGGTTGCTTCATCATATTTTTCAAGATAAATCTGCACTTCGCCCAAACAACTCCAGCCGCCAATATTTTCAGAATAAATATTCAAACCCTTATTCAGGTATTCTTCAGCCTGCTTATATTGCTCTATTTGTTTTGAAATATTTGCTTCCATTCTTGCTTTATTGAGTATCATTGAACCGGCAATAACATTACATCTTCCGCTGTTGGAAGAAGTTTGAACATCAGTAGTGAAAAGTTTATAATCACTCTCCCATGCGGTGTTGCGGCTAATAGTCTTTATGGAATAGAGCAGTAATACTATAACAAAAAAACAGGTAATGGTTCTCTGTGATTTAATCTTCGAAAGCAAACAAGCAGTTGCCATTGCAAAGCCAAAGAGAGGAGTGAACATAAAACGTTCGTTCATGAATAAGCCCAGGTCAAAGAAGAGATTGGAAGTAACAGAAAACGTTATAAGAAAGAATAAAATGCTAAAAGCAATAGTATTCTTCTTCCATATTTTCACAACAGAGAAAACGACCAATGCCATATATATCAGCAAAGGAATAATTGCCCTAGCATCAGCCCACCCGATAATAGGAATTTGTTTGGGATAATAATCGTGAGTTAATGGATGAGGAAAGATGAATAGAATTAGGTATTTCAACCATGTGAACATAACGGTTGCATACCTTTCAGAAATTGTAGCATACATGAATGGATTGTGAAATAACTCGGCTGCAACTGCATGTCCGCTTGTATTCCCAATAACAAGAAAACGAATGCAGAAATAAATAGCAGAAGCAATGATTAATGGTGAAAGAACAATAATGTGCTCTTTTAATGATATTTTTCTAAAAACAAATAACATCAAAGGAACTATTGCGAGAAAAGTAATCACACTTTCCTTTGATAACATACCAAGGAAGAAGAAAAGGAAGGAAAGAAACAAGCTGATTGTTTTTCTTTTCTCTATGTATTTTAATGAAAATATGAGCACTAATATGCCTCCCATCATTCCCATTATCTCATCCCTGCTTTTGATATTAGCCACTACTTCTGTATGCAAAGGATGCGCAATAAAGATGGCTGTGGCAATAAATGGAATGGAAGCAAACCAAAGCTTATCTTTATAATTATTAAACAGATTCTGCAATAATGAAAATATCAATACTGCCAGAAACCCGTATAACAAAATGTTTATTAAATGTCCAACAAAAGGCTTCAAGCCAAACAACTGGTATTCGATAGCAAAAGTTACCTGTGACAATGGCCTGTATCTGCCTCCTTTGTATATGCCATTATCCTTCCCTCCTGCAATGCCAGCAAACTGATCATGTGTAAGGATATCGCCAATTCCATTAAAACCCTTTAACGTAAAAGTGTTTTCTTTAATCATCAATCCGTCATCAAGGACATAACCGTAGTTAAGAGTGTTGGCATAAAGAAGGAATGCTAAAATGAACAGCAACCAAGATTGTCTTTTCTCCAGTATCTCAAACAATTTACGGCTTGGTGGAGTAGGCTTCCGCAAATTAGCAGTTGCGGCATTTTCTTTCTTATATTGAACTTTTCTATGTTCCTGTTTAGTTGTCAATGCTTAGGTGGTTTATTCAAACATTGATAAAAGGCACTATTCAAAATCGGGATATAAAATGTATTTCTTTCTTATCTTTTTAAACTTATCAATATCGCCTTTCCACGATTTGCGAATGTCTTCCTCATTTGTCCCTGCAATAATCTGTTTGCGGAGTTTGTCAGTTCCGGCAAGTTTATCAAAATTAGAATTAAAGAAATTTGCTTTATCAGGAAGCTCTTTATAAGCAGCAGTGAGCCAATACAGATATATCTCCTTAATATTCTTGATATAGATATCGGCAAATTCATCAAGTTTATAGCCATTGCATTTTATTCCTTTAAAAGGAGGGTTTGTTGCGCCGGGTTTGCTTTCTGGAGTGAAGGAATAACTGCCATTCTTAATATCAGGATGACCTATAACTTGGAAAGGAAAATCCGTACCCCGTCCAACTGAAACAACCGTTCCTTCAAATAATCCAAGAGAAGGATACAAATAAATTGAACTCGTATTCGGAAGATTTGGAGAAGGAGGAACAGGAAGAGTATAGCGATATGTATGATTGTAATTATTAACTGTTATATATTTCAGTTTGCATTTCACTCCATTCTTAAGCCATCCTTCTTCATTTACCATAGTTGCATATTCGGCAACTGTCATGCCGTAAACAACTGGCACTGGATGCATGCCCACAAATGAAGAATAATCTTTTTCAAGCACAGGACCATCAACATAATATCCATTGGGATTAGGACGGTCGAGAACAAGGAATTCAACATTGTTCTCAGCGCAGGCTTCCATTACATACGACATAGTGGAAATATAAGTATAGAACCTTACGCCGACATCCTGTATATCGTACACAACAATATCAATCCCTTTCAAATCGCTTGACTTTGGCTTGAAATCCTTTCCATATAAAGAAATGACAGGTAATCCTGTTTTTGCATCAGTAAAGTTTTCAATTGTTTCACCTGCATCGGCATTGCCGCGGAAACCATGCTCGGGGCAGAATATCTTTTTAACTGCAATCCCTGCTTTCACAAGGCTGTCAACAAGGTGAACCTTCCCAATCAAAGCTGACTGGTTAACAACTACAGCAACATTCTTTCCTTTAAACATCGGGAAATAAAGCTCTGTTCGTTGCGCCCCAACTTTGATATTGTCGGCAGTAATAACTTTAGCATTTACATTATTAATCTCCTGTTGTGCGCCTGCCATCAATGGGAAAATAAGCAATAGCGATAGTTGGAATTTTATTTTAAATAATCGCATATTAAAATTTTTAATTGTTCATTGCATTGCAAATATAAAAAAATACATCTTAAAGTAATTTATTATTCATGCAAAAGGCACGTAAGGAATTATTGATATTTTTGCATAAATACATTTTCTTTGAATACAGAACTATTTATAGCTAAGCGCATATTCTCCCTAAAGGGAACAGGCAGCCTGTCGAGGCCGGCTATAAGGATAGCTGTCTTGAGTATTATCCTGAGCATAACTGTGATGATAGTGTCTGTAGCTATTGTCACCGGTTATAAGAAAGGGATACGTGACAAGGTAATAGGCTTTGGCGCTCACATCCAGATCAGCAAATACGATTCTAACGAATCACTCGAAGCGCAGCCGGTTGATAAGAACCAAAGCTTCTACCCTTCCTTCGACACTGTTCCCGGAATAAGACATATACAGGTATACGCTAATAAGGCAAGCATCATTAAGACAGACGAGGAAATGGAAGGCGTTGTGCTGAAAGGCATAGGCAGCGATTACGACTGGACATTCTTCAAGGACAGGATAGTTGACGGGAAAATATTCAAAGTGAACGATTCGGTAAGATCGAAAGATGTTATTATTTCCAAACTTCTTGCTAACCGATTAAAGCTGAAAGTTAACGATTCGCTGCGAATGTATTTCATCATGAAAGACCAGGCAATGCCTAAAGGAAGGAAGTTTCATATTTCAGGAATTTACGAAACAGGACTGGAAGAATACGACAAGATATACGTGATAGGCGATATTGCACAGATACAGTCGCTGAACAAATGGACCAAAGACCAGGTGGCAGGCTTTGAAGTGATAATTAACGATTTCAATAAGCTTGACGAAATGAGCGAATACGTTTATAAGAACATTGGCTACGACCTCAATTCGAAAAACATCAGGCAATTAAGTCCGCAGATATTCGACTGGCTTGGATTGATGGATATGA